>DAIRUD010000052.1:0-9938 GCA_036803565.1 Synergistaceae bacterium
GCTGTATTCCGGCCATTTCAGGTACTGCCACTTGCTCCGGTCGGTATCCGTCGCCGGAGCCACCTTCACCTGCCCGCTGCGTACCGCGAACGCCGACACCCTGGGGATCAGCTTCTTGGCCGACATCAACGAGCCGTTCTGCCCGTCCAGGTTCAGGCGCAGCGTCTCCAGCGAGCTTTCGTACTCCAGCTCCAGCCCGGAGCTGCTGCCGTCGTCGAAGAAGCGCAGCTCCTCCTCCCGCGAGGCCAGCTTCTCCACCGCCCAGCGCCCCCGGCGGCGCACCGCCGCCCACAACTCGCTGTGCCGCTCCGAGGGGATCGCGGTCATGGCCCCGATCGATCCCTCCGTCTCCTGCCGCGCCCAGCCGACCAGGTCGTGCTCGACCTGGTACGTGCAGGTGACCGCCGTCCCGTCCTCCAGCGCGAACCAGAGGATCGAATCCGGCACCTGCTGGTAGGCCGCGTGCAGGATCCTCCGCCCGGCGGGCGGCTCTCCCGCCCGTTCCTTCCAGTTGAACAGGTGCTGCGACATGATCGAGATATCCGAGCCGCTGTACCCGTCCACGTCGAAGCTGTAGCGCATGGCGCAGGCCTCCGTGCGGTGCGTCTGCACGACCACCACCTGCGAGCCGCAGACCATCGGCTGCAACGGCGCGGTGCCGATCTGGTCCTGCTTGTGCGCCACGACCGCGTTGGGCGAGATCGCGCCGTTCTCCCCCGCCCCCGATATCTTCCACTCGGAGGAGGCCGTGAACACCATGACGTCGGACATGGCCACCAGCGAGTGGATCCCGTCCATGTCCTCCGCCGAGATGGTGATGTTGATCGCGTCGTCGTCGCGGATCGGGTCCGAGACCGAAAAGCTCTTGTAGTCCCCGATCTTGCTCATCCACACCGTCTGCGGCTCGCGTACGCTCCCGGCCAGCACCAGCCGGTCCTGGTAGAAGGCGAGACAGCCGGGGTAGCCGCTGCTGTCGTTCCACGCCCCCAGCCGCCAGTCCTTGGTCGGCTTGTCGTAGAAGGGGAACGAATCCCACTTCTCGTCCTTGCCCAGGATGCGCTCGGCCAGCATGTTGCCGCCGGCGTAGTAGTAGGTCAGCCGAAAGATGTAATCCCGCATATACCCGGAGGCCTCGAACTCGAAGCGCATCTCCCCGTCCGTGTGCTGGGCCCGGATGCGGTAGAGCACGTTCTTCTCGACCTCCGACCCGGACAGCGCCAGCTGCCCGTCCTCGCCGTGGTCGATGCGGCTGTAATCCCGCACCGTGATCCAGTTGTCGCCGCCGTCGAAGCTCTTCTGCAACTGGATCGTTCCCGTCCAGATGCCGTACGTCTGCAAGTACCACTCCGCCCCCACCTCGACCGAGGCACTCTCGAACCAGTCCGGCGCGGCCGCCGACGTCCCCTTGATCTCCGCCCCCTCGACGGTGAAGGTCAGCCGGAAGAGCGACCCGACCATACCGGCGTCGAAGAAATCGGGATCGCTGGGGATCAGCGTCACGCGGTACAGGTCGAAGTCCTGCACGGTGATGGTAACGTCGCTGTCGTCGGCGTCCTGGGGAAACCACGGCCCGTCCTCGAACTCCAGCGCCCGGAAGGTCCAGTCGTCGAGGGCGTTGCGCGTGAGCATGGCGGGCGGATACTTCCGGTGCGTCAGGAAGACGACGTTGCCGCTCTGGGCATAGCGGATGCCGCTCAGGTCCGAGATATCCGTGAAATACCGCCGCAGCGCCTGCACGTCCCCGATGGTCTGGGTGATCTGCGCCGTCACCTCGTACGGGGAGCCGTTCCGATACACCAGCCCGCCGGAGGGCGTCCAGAAGCGGAACTTCCCGGCGTACCCGCCCGTCCCGGTGGAGATCTCGATCACCATCGCGTCCTCCGTGTTGTACCGGAAGGGGACGAGGCGCACGGGGCACGTCTCGAAGTCGGCGTTGGGCGTCTCCTCCATGCGGATGAAGCCCGGCCGCCGCGTCACCCCGCCCTGGGGCAGCACGAGCATGTTCTTCAGCTTCGCCAGCGCCGTCATGTACAGCGCCAGATCCACCCGCGCGTGCAGCAGCGGCGAGATCTCGCCCCGGGCGAACGACGGCTGCAACCCCCTCATCGCTCGTACCCCCGCCAGAGGGGATCGAAGCCCGGCCCATCGTGCGCGTAATCGTCCCAGGCGTACTCCCAGACCGGCAGATGCCCGCCCTCGTCGATGACGCGCAGGCGGTACGCCTCGGAGATGGCCGTCTGCGCCTGCTGCTCGTAGCCCTGCGCGCCCGATCCGCTGCCCTGTACCGCCGTCACAACCTCCACCGCCAGGCGCGAGGTGAAGGCGTCGACGAAGAGCGAGGGCCACGACGCCACCGCCGCCACCTTCGCCGTGTAGCGTGTCTCGACCGGTGCGAGGTGCGTCCCGACGGTCTGCCCGACGACCTCCCACAACGGTAGCTCCCGCCCCTTGTGCACGACGCCCAGCAGGCGCGCGCAGTCCGGCGGCAGGGCGAACATATGCCGCCACCCGGAGACGGTCAGCGTCAGCTCGGCGAGGGATGCCGACCGCCGGGCGAACACCCAGGGATACGCCTGCAAGAGGCTGTCCCGCACGAACTCGAAGTGCCGCACGCAGGTCACCGCCTCGTCCTGCGCGTTGCCGGAAACCAGCCCATCGTAGTCCAGCGCCTCCAGCTGCGCCCTCTGCCCCGTCGTCAGCTCCAGCCGCCGCCCCCGCACCAGCCCCACCACCCGCTCGCAGATCCGAAACACCGTCAACGCCATATCCTCACCGCCTTTAAATGCAACACAAAGGACGTACGGATTCGGTGTCAATGCAAAGGATTTTCGCCCGGCCGACCGGAGCCGTAGTCCCCCTACGGCGAGGATCGGCCGGGTGAAAAGCGTGCAGCAGTGACACCGAAGACGTACGTCCGCTAACTACCGATTCGTCTGGGGATCCAGCGTGATTCCGGCCGTGATGTTGCTGCACGCCAGCTCGATGTCCGTGCCCATGTGCAGGCGCACGAAGCGTTTCGAGTAGAGCGGCAGCCGCGCGATGACGCTCGCCCCCTTGGCCATGTCCTCCTTGCCGAGCGGCGGCAGGGACAGCGGCACCTTTACGGAACCGGCGAAGCTGGCATCGTCCGCGAACTCGAGCGAGAACAGGATCTCCGGATTGCCCGTCGCCGTCGTGTCGTCCCCGCAGCACACCGCCACATAGGCCTGTCGCCCCAGAAACTGCCCGTCGGCCCCCAGGTCAAGGGGATCGCCCAGCACGCCGCCGGTGAAGGCCTCCAGCTTGCCCGCGTCGATAAACGTAAGTTCTTTGTCGAAGATCATTGCATCGTCCTCCTTCTGCTTCCGGAAGCGTCCGGCCTACGCCACGCGCTTCTCGGGCGCGAGCTGGCAGTCGTTCTTGCGGATGGGGATGCCGGAGAACGTCAGGATGCGCGTGTCGTTCTCGACATCCTTGTACCCCAGCGCCATGTTGCTCTTGTTGAACGCGGCGACCTCCAAGATCGAGTACAGATCCGGAGAGACGTAGATCACGACACGCCCCGTGGTGACGTGGTAAACGCGGTTCTTGACGGTGATCAGGTGCTCGAACAGCTTCTGCCGCGCCGCCTCGTCGGTCGCCACGTCGTCCATGTCGATGTTGCAGACGCGGGCGGCATAGCGGTCGTCGCGCACCTTCAGCCCGACGAACCAGCTGTAATCCGTCACGTGCGCGCGGAACAACTTCCCATTCTTGTCCGGGACGAGCTGATTGGCCAGCGGCACCATCTCCAGCCCGGCCGAGCTGTTCTTCGGGTAGATGCCCGTGACCTCGTCGGGATCCCACTTGACGATGTAGATGGAGGATAGATTTGTCCCCGTTGCGCCGGTCGCGGCATCGATGATCTGCCGCTTCTTGGGCCCGTTCAGTTGTCCGTAACGGGTTGCGAAACCGAGAACGCCGGACGTGTCCGTCCCGAAGAAGACGTTCGCCGCGAAGTCCTCGCCCAGCACCGCGATGTGCGGCTTCGACTCCAGCGCCAGGTACTCGCTGGCGTTCGGGGCGAGCTTCAATTCCGCCATGTCGACGATGCTGCGGCTGGCCAACTCGATGCAGGTGTCCGTCTGCGCCACCTTTTTACTGATGGTGGAAGTGATACCCTCGTTGATCTTGCGCACCTCGGCGCTGGGCATGGCCTCGCGCTTGAAGTGGACGTCTCCTGTCAGCAGGTTGCCCCGCTGCCAGGGGATGTCGTTCAAGATCTCGTTCTCCTCCACCAGCACCTCGGCCACGTCGGCGATCGCGCCGTCGCCCGGCTGGAGGCTGTTCTTCAGGTCCAGCAGCGTCATGAACTCGCTCATTCGTCATCAGCTCCTTTGATATTCAGTCCCTCCAGGGACTTGCCAAACATGCGCTCCGCGCGGCTCTTCTGCGCCGCACCGCCGCCCCCGCTCCCCTTGGTCGGGTCCTCCCCCAGCAGCTTCCCGGCGCGGTAGAACATGCGCAGGATCTCCGGGTGGTCTCCCAGCCCGTTGTCGTCGAAGACCTGTACCACCTCAGGCGTGGCCAAATGGTCGCGCCCCCGGGCGATGACGCCCTGGTTGGCCTTCCACATGTCCCCGCCGAACTCCGGATCCGCCGCGCTCGCCTTCGCCCAGGCGGCCTCCTCGGCCTGCAAAGCGGCAATCGTCTTTTTGCCCTCCGCCTCGTTCGCGGCGTAGATCGAGGCCAGGATCTTCTCCTGGTAGGCCGGAATCATGTCGACGATTTTCTGCGCCTTCTCCTTGGCGGACATCGCCGCGTCGTTGATGACGTCCAGCAGGGGTGCGCCCATTTCGTCGTCCCACTCCTGCCCCTCCGGGATGACGAGGGCGTCCTTGGTCACCGGCCCGTCGTCGTCTCCGTCCTCGCCGCCCTTTTTCTCCTTCTCCCCTTCGCCTTCCCCCTCTCCCGGATCGCCTTCAGGCGCACCGCCACCGCCCTCCGGTTCCTCCTTGCCCGCATTCGACAACAGGCTGCCGCCCTTGCCCGCTCCAGCTTCGGCGGCCTCCGCTCCTGCCGCCGCGCCAGCCTCTCCGCCAGCCGCAGCGCCCGGCGCACCACCGGCGGCACCTTCCGCACCCGCAGCGTCCGCGCCTTCCGCACCGGCCGCTCCCCCCGCATCGGCATCGAAAAACGGGGCCGCCCATCCCGGACAGCCCCGCAGTGTCGAAAAATTCCGCAGCATGTTATTCCTCCCTGGTTTTTTCCGTAATGTCGAAGCGCTCCAGCAAGTACCGCGCCTGAATCCTCCGGCCCTCGCGGGCGCTTTCGGTGATCTCGCACCACTCAAGAAAACGCCCGGGTGCCTTATTTACAACTGCCCCCTTCTCGACCGCCTCGCGCCCGGCTTCATGCAAAACCAATGCCAGTTTTTCTGCATCCATAAAAATCCCCTCCTACTCGATAAAGATCCCGTCCTTGGCGTGAATATCACACGCCTCGTAGTCGTTGACGCCCTCCTGTTGGTTGAAGAATTGCACCGCCCGCGCGGACGCCGATTCGATCGAGTGCGCCGCGACATTCGCCGATCTTTGGCTCTCCCACGGGTTTTCCAGTTTCCCCGCCTGCTCCTTGACGCGATCCTCCGCCCGTTGGCACCGCACCCGGAACAGCTTCTTCCCGTTCAGCGATGCCCCGAGCGCCTCGCCCAGCGCACCCAGCTTTCCGTCCACCGCTACCCCTCCTCCTCTTCGCACGTGGCGAGATCCGCGAACATGCGCTCGAACTCCGCGTGCGCCACCTCGCACTCCGCCACCAGCCGGGGATCCGCTTCCCGGATCGTGTTGGCGATCATGTTGGCGGCGTCGCGCATCCCCGTCTGATACGCCAGCAAGGCGTGTTCCCGCACCAGCCCCGACGGCTCGTGCAGTCCGCAGAACTCGAAGATGCTGCCGAATACCCGCTTCCCGGCGTCCGTGCCCAACAGCTCCCGCACGTCGTCGATCCGCAGTTCCCGCCGCAGCGCCTCCCGCTCCTCCGGCTTGCGCAGGTTCTCCATCCGCCGCAGCCGCTCCGGCCGCAACCCGTCCGCCATGCTCAGCCTATCCGCCCTCTCCCGGCGCACCGCCGCCGAGCGCCGCCATCAACGCGTCGAGCGCCGAGCCGCCGCCCTCCATCTCCGCCTGCGACATGTCCTTGGTCGCCTTGGCGACTTCCGGAGCCAGCGCGGCGGTCTGCTCCACCTGCTGCATCTGCTGTGTCTGCGCCATCTGCATAGCGCGGTCCTCCCGCGTCCCTGCGACGGCGTCATCCCCGAGGATGATCCCAGCCGGGATCGCGTGCATGTCGGCGATGACCTCCAACACCTCGTCCGCGTCGATGCGGTCCAGCACCTCCGGCGGTTTTCCCCCCGCGCCCTGGAGCTTGGCCAGCATCTCCGCCATCATCAGCACCGTCTCGATGCTCGATTGCGCCGCCCGCTTCTGGAGCAGCGCGAACTCCGACATGTACTCGATCTTCACGTCCCGCCCGGCCAGCTCCGGCGGCACCTCCGGGAACATCCCCGCCCGGTTCATGATGCCGAAAATGCGGATCAGCGCCACCGTCAGGACCTCGCTCGTCTGGCGCATGGTGATCGGGGCCATGATGTAGGCCTTCTCCTCCTCGCGCGCCGCGATCTCCGTCGCCGACCGCCCCGTCCGCGTGTCCGAGGAGAGCATGCGGAACAGGTCCACATACCACGCCCGGTCGATGTCCTGCTTCAGCATCGCGATCTTGTTCTCCGCCGCCTCGTACGCGAAGTTGACGTTGTGCAGCGCCTCGATCTTCGGAGCCTGCCCGTCCTGCATCGCGTCGTAGTACGTGACCGCGTTCGGGCGGTTGTCCAGCTTCCCCAGCAGGCTCCGGGGGGCGATCATAGCGGGTTTGACGCCCCGCTCAATGGCCCCACGCGCATCCGTCTCCAGATCCTGCAAGGTCGCCGCATCGTCCTCCGCCAGCTCCCCCGGATGCTCGTGCCCGTACACGTCGTCCGCGATCTTGTTCCAGCGCCCGACCACCACCGGGAACTCGTTGTATCCGGAGACGCGCAGAAACGCCGGTTCCTGCTGCCCCACCAGCCACCACAGCGACTGATAGCGCATCCCGGCGGGCCCCAACGTGTCCGCCTGGTACTTTTCGTTGGGCTGGATCAGGTGCCGCACCGTGTGCTTGGCCGGGGAATCGCGCCGCGTCCGGTCCTTCAGCTCCTCCTGGATGTCCCGGGGCAGGTTCTCGATGCCGAAATCCTGCTCCAGCTGCTGCGCCGTATACCGCATCTCCCGGCAGAAGCGGTTGACCCGCCCCTTGTGGTCCTCCCCGATGGCGAACTGCCCCGCCGTCAGCGTCTTGCAGTAGAAGACGTCCTCGTCGTCCTCCTCGATGAACATGGCCGCCGTGCCGAAGATCCCCTCCTCCCGCCAGAACGATGTGATCTGGTCGAAAAAGTTGGTCTGGAGCATCCGCGCCGCCGTGATGTCCGACGCCTGCCCGATCCACGCCTTGGCTCGTTCCAGTGTGGCGACAAGCTGGTCGAACAGCCCGAACGCGAACCACTTCCGGCTGGGTGAGGCCAGTCCGCTCTGCATCCCGGCGGCGAACTCCTCCGTTGTTTTGAACGGGTGGCTGTTCTTCCGCTTGGCGCTCTTCCGGGGACCGTCGCCGGGCAGGAAGCGCCCGCGCTTGGGCGCGAAGAGCCGCCGCCAGCGCTCCCACTCCGGCAGCATCTGCGCACGCTCCGCCCATAAAAACGAAAAGAGACGCTCCGCCGCGTCCCTCTGCTGCCGCCGTTCCGTATCCGCGCGTTTCGTCTCACTCGCCACCGCTACTCACCCAGCTTCCCCTTGCCGCCAGCGGCGGCCGACGATCCCTGCATGGCCCCGCCGCCCTGCGTCTGCTGGCGGGACAGCGCGTAACGCCTGCGCCGGTTCTCCGCCTCCCTGTTGGCCGCGACGTTCCCGGAACTCTCCAGCGTCTCCGTCTTCGGCGGCGGCGGTGCCGGGGTCGTCTTCGGCTTCGATGCGATGCACATCGCCCTCACCTCCCTTCATATGTCGCAGATCATCTCGCCGGACCCGGCGAGCGCGTACTCCGGCTCCGGATCCCCATACACCGGCGCGAAGAAAGTCAGCGCCAGCGCGTCCCCCACGTCGGGGCTCTTGCCCATGCGCTCCTTGATCTTCTCCTTCTTCTCCAGCACCATGCGGTTGGCGGTGTCGAAGCTGTACGTGGGTACCGACAGCTCCTCGAGGAGGTCCGTGTCCTCGGAGGGCAGTGAACCGCCGGATTCCAGCCACTTCTTCAGGTTCTCCCACATCTCCGCGCGCCGGTTGACGTAGCGGTCCGAATTGATCGCCCGCGCCCCGAAGTTGGCCTCGACGACGCGGAAACCCAGCTGCCGCACCCGGTCGATGACGCCCTCGCCGCGCCCGGCGTCGATGAACACCGTGTGCGGCCTGAACTCCCGGATCTCGGAGACTACGGAATCCGCTACCTCCATATTGTTGCTGCCCTGGAAGCGACGGGACCGGAAGGCCACCAGCCCCTGCCGCTTGACAATGACGGTGCGGTCGTCGCCGTAGCGCGCCACATCGACCGCCATCACCCGGGGCGCGTTGCGGATGTCCTCGGCGGTGTACCGCTTTTGCAGCGCCGCCGACACCAGGTCGATGGGGATGAGGATGTCCAGCGCCGACGCCGTGAAGTCGCAGTACAGCTCCTGCCGGATTTCCATCGGCGTCATGTCCTTCTTCATCTCCTCCAGCTCGTCGGCGGGGATGATCCCCGTGTCGTCGACGGTGTAGAGACAGGCGAAACGCGTCGGGTCCTTTTTGTCCGCCGTGTACTGCTCGTACAGCTGATCTTTCCCGCGTGGAGTTCCTAAGCGCCACGCCCAACCCTTACGGTCGGCGAGCGCCGGACGCACAATTTCGCCCCAAAAGTTCTTTCGCATCTGCCCGTACTCGTCCAGGATGACGCCGTCGAGGTATATTCCACGCAGGGAATCCGGCTTGTCAGCGCCGACGACGAAGAGCTTGGCCCCTGCGCGCCCGGAATGACGCGTAGGTAGCTCCACGGATAATCCAACTTCCCGTACTTTGATTCCAGGGATAACGCGCGCGTAATATTTCAAGTACTCCCACGCGATTAGCTTCGCCTGCGTCTGGAATGGTGCGATGTATGCGAACTGAGGCGAGGGCAGTGGGCAGAGCAATGCCTTTTTCAACTGGTGGTTTACGCTGCCCACTGTTTTGCCGAAGCGACGATGACAGACAAGTGTCGCAAAGCGCACGCGGTCCAGCTCCGGGTGAATGACTTCTCGCCATATGCTGCGTGGCGTGTAGGGAATCACAACCTCAGGCATCGCCGCTCGCACCGCCTTCATCCGCAACGATCGATGTTTTCTCGCCTCCGCTCATATCCCAGCGGATTGTCAGGGGCTCTCCGTTGGGATCCGTTAAAGCCAGTTCGTTTTTGATGACACCCGAGGCCTCGGCGAGTACCCGCAACGCTGCCAGCTTGTCGTGCATGGCCACCTCGAAACCGAGAAATCTTCCTTTGGGGCTGTAATTGCACTTCACCGTCTTGATCGCGGCCGTGATGTCGGAGGGGAGCGCCGTCGTCGGGACGACGATCACCTCACCGAAGTCCAGGACGCGCTGCCCGCCGTGCAGGGCCGCAAGGTCGTCGAGAACCCGCCGCCGTTCCGGGTCGTCTTCGTCCGGCGACACATGATAGAAGTCGCTGATGTCCGAGAAGGCCAGCCGCACGTACTCCCGCATCACCATCGCCCGCATGGCGTCCGCGCTGTAACCCGCTGTTGCCAAGGCCTCACGCTCCAACTCACGGATGCGCGCCTTGATCTTAACGCTGCTTAACAGCCGCGAAGCCTGTACCGCAGCGCTGTCGCGGTTCTCCGTGTACCCGGCGGCGATCGCCGC
>DAIRUD010000053.1:0-9860 GCA_036803565.1 Synergistaceae bacterium
GGGGGGCGGAGCCCCCGCGGTCTGCGCTTTTGCACAGCGTTATTCGGACATTATAGTTTTAATCGGTGTGAATGTAAATTTTGCAGTTGCACCTTGGGGAAAAACAAGCATTCCCCGTATGGGGATCTTTCTCTAGCTTCGGCGTCTGCGCACAAAATCCGCCAACACTCCGGAGACCGGTTTTATCAGAGGCCGCCAGCTTTGCTTGCGCGCATCGAGCGCTTCCGGGGAGACTTCGAGCTCCAAAAGACCGGCGTCGAGATCTATGGAGATCACATCGCCGTCCTCAACCAGCGCAATCGGGCCGCCGGCCGCCGCCTCGGGCGTCACGTGCCCGATACAGGGACCGCGCGTCGCCCCCGAAAAACGCCCGTCCGTCACCAGCGCGGTGGTCTCGAACAAGCCGGTGCCCGCCAAAATGGACGTAATCATGTGCATTTCACGCATACCCGGCCCTCCTACCTCCCCCTCGTAGCGGATGACCATCACGCAGCCGGGGGCGACGGTCCCCGACTCGACGGCCCGGATCGCGTCTTCCATGGAGTCGAAGACCCGGGCCGGTCCCCGGTGCGACCACATTCGCGCCGCCACCGCGGAGCGCTTGACGACGGCTCCCTGGGGAGCGAGGTTGCCCCACAAGGCCTTCAGGCCGCCCTCGGGGGCAAAAGGCGTTTCTCGCGGACGAATGACTTCTTTGTCGCGCCACTCGGCTTCGGCCGCGATTTCTCCGATGCTCTTGCCGATCACGCTGCGCGCTCCGCAATCCAGAAGATTCCCCAACGAGCGCATCACGGCGGGCACGCCGCCCGCCGCGGCGAAGTCGTTGACGGTCGCCGGGCCGGAGGGGTGGATCTTTGCGATATACGGCGTCGCGGCACTCACTCGGTCCATCTCCTTCAGGGGCAGGTCGATGCCGCCCTCTCGCGCCAGCGCCTGCAGGTGCATGACGAGGTTCGTCGAGCCTCCGGTCGCGAATGAGACCCGCATTGCGTTGTACAGGGAGTTGCGGGTGACAATCGAACGCGGGGTCACGCAATCCATCGCGAGTTTTACACATAATTCTCCCGCGGCCGTCGCCTCCCGCGTTTTCGCGGAGAAGAAGGAGGGCGTAGTGGCGGATAGAGGGAGCGCGAGACCGAGCGCCTCCGCCACACAGCTCATGGAGTTGGCCGTCCCCATCATGGCGCAGCTGCCCTCGGTGGGACAGGCGGTTTTTTCGACCTCCGCCAAAACGGCCTCGGTGATCTTTCCCGCATGAAAGCGCCCCGAGAACTCGCGCATCGAAGAGAGCGTGATTTTCTCGTCCCCGTGGCAACCGTCCCACATGGGGCCGGCCTGGACGAATACAGCGGGGATGTCGACGCGAAGGGCGGCCATCAGCATGGCGGGGGTGATTTTATCGCAGCTCCCCAGGAAAACCGCGCCGTCGAAACAGTGCGCGCGCAGCATGATCTCGATCGAGTCGGCGATCACCTCCCGGCTCGGCAAGGAATAGGAGATCCCCGCATGTCCCTGCGCAAGGCCGTCGCAAACGCCGATCGTGCAAAATTCCAAGGGCACGCCGCCGGAAAGGGAAACGCCTCGCTTGACGGCGGAAGCGATTTTTTTCAGCGGCGCCCCTCCCGGCAAAACCTCGCTCCAACTGCTTACCACGGCAATCAACGGACGCGACATGTCGCCCTCCGTCAACCCCAGGGAGTAGAGCAGCGCACGCTGTGCCGCACGATCCACGCCGTCCGTAACCTCCCGGCTGTGGAGTTTCCCATAATGCGCCGGATTCATTTTTCCCATTCCTCCCCCTTCCTACCCTTCAGATCCTCGATGCGGAGTATGGTCTTTTGCGTGTGCGCTTTCAGGAGATCGACGGCTTCCTCCGTATCCCGGCGTTTACAGGCTTCCAGGATCGCTTTGTGGTCCTGAATGGATTTTTTGATCCGCTCTTTGGGAAACTCGGTCATGATCCAGCGATACATGCTGGTATTGTTCCGCAGCTGGCTGATCACGCGGGTGAGCCGGTTCCAGCCGGACGGCGCGTAGAGCAGGCGGTGGAAATCCTTGTCGATTTCCAGAAAATCGTGATAACTTTCCATCTCGTCGACGGAAATGGCAACGTTGGCGTCCAGTTTCTCGTAATCCTCCTCGCAATAATGTTTCACCGCCTCCGTAATGGCGACTTCCTCCAACGCCATGCGCATTGTGTAAATCTCGCGGATATCGTTTTCGTCGAGGCTGGTGACGAAGGTGCCCTTGCGCGGCAACTTCGTCACCAAACCTTCCACCTCCAGGGCGGATATGGCCTGTCGGACCGGCATCCGGCTCACCTGTAGTTCCTTGGCGACGGCGTTTTCGTCTATCGCCTGCCCCGGATAAAACCCTCCTTTGGTGATGGCATCACGCAAAGCCTGCAACACCACCGACTCCACGCTCAACATCAGCGCCGGAGCCTGCAGAAAACCCGAAATGGCATTGAAGTCGTTTTGTTTATTTCGAATCATCTTGTTCCCCCTCTTCCCGCGCGTGGACATCGGTTGCCGTTGCATACGTCGATACGCTAAGAATAGCGCAACCAGGCCGGATTGCCCATATGGATGCATTTTTCACATTCGTGATCATAGATCCACTTGACATAATTATATATACTGGATAACATCGACGCAAGCAACGTCGCTTTTCCCGTTTTCGATACCGCCAACAACTGTGCGATTCCCTTCGTTGGCTCCAAGGAGGTGAGTTTCGTGAATATGGATTTTGTCGGAGTCGGCGTTTACCACTTCTGCCTCTACATCTGTTTCTTTGTCGGCATCTTCTGGCTGATTTCCCAAAAAAAGATATAGACCCGATACGTTTCGATCGTTCGATATTGTCGAGGAGCATTCAAAATTTTAGGGAGGGTGCGGCATGACAGTTTATCAAATGATCTTTGCCTTCTTCGTTCTGCTCTTTCTCGGGATCTCGATTTACCAAGGAAGAAAACCAACCACACTCAACGATTTCTACGTGATGGAAGGAAAGGCGGGCGTCTGGCTCATCACCGGCACCTACGCGGCCACTCTGGTGAGCGCGTTGGGCATGGTCGGGCTGACCGGCACCGCCTACGCATCCGGGCCGCTTGTCGGCATTCTCGTCTGGGGCACTTTCCTGGGGTTTCCCATCACCGCTTTTTTGCTCGGCCCGCCGCTACGCCGTTTCGGCCAGGTCACGGTCGGGGATTTCCTGGAGGCCCGTTTCGACAGCAAGGCTATGCGCATCCTGTCGACGCTGGTCACCCTGATCGGGATGGGTTGCTTCTTCGTCAGCCAGCTCGTGGGAAGCGCGCTGATCACCGAGTCGGTGCTGGGCATTCCCTATAATTACATGGTTCCGCTGGCGGTCGCCATCTTCGCCACGATCGCTCTCACCGGAGGGTCCCGGAGCGTGACTATCACGGACACGCTGATGGCGGCGATCATTTTCGTATTTCTGGGCTTCATCTTTTCCTTCGCCATCTTCAAAGGCGTCACGATCGAGGGGTATACCGAGCTGGCGCGGCAACGCCCCGCATATTTCACGGCGCGGGGAGAAGCGCTCGTCGGCTGGGGTACGATCCTGGGCTGGCAAATCCTTTGGGCCTTCGGCAACGCGTCGAACCCGGCCAACATCACGCGGTGCTATCTGGCGAAGGACGGGCGCACCGTCACCTGCGCGCTGATGATGACCATGGCGCTGGTCTGTCCTGTCGTCTGGCTGACACACACCGCGGCCTCCGGCGTCCAGATCGTCAATCCCGGCATCGAGAACTCGTCGACGGTCCTCATCTGGGCCGCCATGAACGTCGTCAAACCGGTAATCGGAGCGTTCACGATCGCCGGGCTCTTCGCGGCGGTTCTCTCGACGGCCTCCACCCAGATCCTGGTTCTTTCGTTCTGCATTTCGCGCGACTTCTACGATCGATTCATCGTCAAGCCGGACGACCCCAAACGGGAATCCAAGGTCATGCTGATGTCCCGGCTCTGCATCGTCGCCTTCGCCGTCTACGGTATCATCGCGGCTTGGGGGCGTCCAACGATCATCGTGCAGATCGGTAATTTCGGCACGTCCGTCTTCGCCTGCACATTCTTTCCGGCGCTTCTCCTGGGGGTAGGCTGGAAGAAGTGTACGAAAGAGGGCGCGATCGCGGGCGTCGTCGCGGGGATCGTCGTGGACGGCGTTCTCAGTCTGCTCCCCATTTTCGCCTACGGCAAACCGCTGGCCTGGAGCGGCTACCTGCCGCTCGGCATCCATCCGGTCCTCTGGGCCGTCGCCGCCTCCTTCCTGGTGATGTACTTCGTGAGCCTCTCGACGCGGACGAACGAGAAACAGGACGCCGTGTTCGAAAAGTGCCATACGATCGTCGAGGGCGAACACGTCATGTCGCTGGACACGCTGAAGCGTTTCACCTGGGTGGCCATGGCGATCGGCTGCCTGCTCTTCGCGTGGGTGCTCTGGTTTGCGACGAAGGTTCCGGTCTCCTGAGGCCGTATGATGTATAGCTGGAATAGAACGGAGGAAACGCCTTGAAAATTGTCGATATCGTTACCTATCCACTGAAGAGCGATCTTGCGAGGAAAATGTACTATGCCGAAGGGGAGGTGGACGCGCGGCGCTCCCTGATCGTCGAAGTTGTGACGGACTGTGGGATCAGCGGGTGGGGGGAAAGTTTCTGCCACGGCGTACAGTCCCCGCTCCTGGCCCAGAAGATCATCGACGTCACGCTCAAACCGATGCTGATCGGACAGAGCCCCTTCGATGCGGCGGTGCTGTGGGAGAAAATGTACGCGGCCACCCAGCCCTACGGGCGAAAAGGCTTGGTCATCTCGGCGATCAGCGGGATCGACATCGCGCTGTGGGATTGTCTGGGCCGGGCGCTCGAACAACCTATTTACAAATTGATGGGCGGCGCGTATCGTAAGGATGTCGCTCCCTATGCCAGTGGTTTCTTCCGGGTCGACGACGGGCGTTACCCGGAGGCATACGTGGAGGAGGCACGTGCCTACGCCGCCGACGGATATCAGGGTATGAAGATGAAGGGTGGTTACGGCGTCAACGTCGACACCAAAGCGGTGCAGGCCGTTCGCGAAGCGATCGGTGACGACATCGAGCTGATGGTCGACGTGAATTGCGCCTACAACGTCGCAGCCGCGAAGCGCCTGCTCAAACGGCTGGAACCGTATGACGTCCTGTGGTTGGAGGAACCCTTGCCGCCCGACGATCTGGAGGGATACTTGGAACTCAAGAATTTCTCGTCCATCAACATTGCAGGCGGCGAAAACGAATTCTCGAAGATCGGTTTCCGGCAGTGGATTGCGCAAAGGGCGGTGGACATTTTGCAGCCGGACCTCTGTTACGCGGGCGGCTTTACCGAGTGCCATAAGATCCTCGCGATGGCCGAAGCCTGGCACATGACCGTAATGCCGCACGCCTGGGGTTCCGGTGTTGCTCTGGCGGCGTCGATGAACTTCATGGCGATCATACCGCCGGCTCCTTCGACCTTTATGCCATCGGAGCCGCTTCTGGAATACGACCGTTCGACGCATCCGTTCCGCCAGGACCTGATCTACCCGAACATCGAACTGGTCGACGGCCGGGTTCCGATTCCGGACGGGCCCGGAATCGGCGTCGAGGTGAACAAGGAGAAACTGCTTTACTTCGCGTCGAAATCATAGCGATATGCGGGAGTGGTGAAGATGAAGCTCGATTTCCTCATTCAAAACGGACGCGTCGTCGATCCCAGCCGAGGATTCGACGCAATCCGCGACATCGGCGTGCGCGACGGGGAAATCGTCGACGCGGCAGGTCGGGAGGGAATCGAGCCCCTTTTTGTCTTCGACGCGAGCGATCTTTTGGTCCTGCCCGGTCTGATCGATTTTCACGCGCACGTTTTTTTCGGGGGAAGCGATCTCGCGCTCAGCCCCGACCTCTTTACGCTCCCCATGGGCGTCACCACCGTGGTCGACGCGGGGACGGCGGGGACGGCGAACCTCGCCGCCCTCCGTTCCTGTTGCTCCCACGCGCAAGTCCGTATGAAATATCAGGTCAATCTATCCCCGGCCGGCCTCGCGACGCGCCTCCACGACGAGGAGATCGACCCGGCGCGCTGGGACAGGGCGCGGCTGAAACGCATCTGTCTTGAGAACGACGAGAACCTCGTGGGGCTGAAAATCCGGCTGAGTCGTGAAATCGTCGGGGAGTTCGGCGTCGAACCGTTGGTGGAGGCAGTCCGCCTGTCGAATGAAATCCGCGCGCACGCCCCCGGCGACCCATGTTTGGAGCGCGCGACACGAATCGTCGTTCACACCACCGATCCGCCCGCGCACATCGCGCAGGTTGCCGGACTGCTGCGCAAGGACGATGTGTTCGTCCACGCGTACCAAGGAGTCGGCATGAACATCATCGAAGACGGTACGGTGCATCCGTCGATCAGGGAGGCCAGGGGGCGGGGCGTTCTTTTCGACGCCGCCAACGGGAAGGGACATTTTTCCTTTGCCGTCGCGGAGGCGGCGATCGCGGACGGCTTTCCGCCCGATATCATCAGCACGGACCTGACTCCCGTGTCCAACGTCAAGCATGCGATCGGGCTCCCCCACCTGATGAGCCGTTACCTCATGATGGGCCTGGACCTGCACGACATCGTGACGGCGACCACCGCGACCCCGGCGCGTCTTTTGGGGATGTCGGAACGGATCGGCACGCTTCGCCCCGGCGCCTGTGCCGATGTGTCCATCTTCTCCCTTCGTCGCGGCGAGATCGTCTTCACCGACACATCCGGAGCGCAAAGGACCGGAGATCGATTTTTTATGCCGGAACTCGTCCTGTCCGCCGGGCGAATTGCGTTTCGGCAAATGGACAGAAGGATCGACTGAGTGAGAGAAAGCCTGCGCGGTCATACGGCACAGGCCTTTAACGTCGAAGAACGTTGCGTGCGTCAAAGATGATTTACTTCGTGGGGCTTCGCCTCACTCCCCATCAAGAAAACGGCCTCTCGTGCACCCCTTGGGCCCCTCTTTCTTCAAAGCGGCGATTGGACGTTATATTCGCCCCGGCGCGTTTACGCGTGCGGCCTGCATCGGGTCGAGCGAATCGACGATGCGGCGCAGTTCGTCGCCCATAATCACTTCCTTCTGTTGCAGCGTCTCCGCCACCTCATCGAGGACGTTGCGGTGCTCCGTCAGGATGGAGATCGAAAGGTTCTGGGCTTCGGTCACCAGCTCGCGGATCTCCTCGTCGATGCAGGCCAGCGTCTCCTGCGAGATGTCCGTGCGGTTGCTCGACGGGCTTTGCAGGTACGCGCCCTCGGGGTTGGAGTAGCGGATCGGGCCGAGTTTCTTGGACATGCCGAACTCCGTCACCATGCGGCGCGCCAGCATGGAGACGCGCTCCAGGTCGTTGGACGCGCCCGTCGTCACGTCGCCGAACACGACGACCTCCGCCGCCCGTCCGCCGAGCATGACGGCCATGCGCGAGCGCAGCTCCTCCTCGCTGGTCAGGTACTGGTCCTCCTCGGGGAGCTGCATCGTATAGCCCAGCGCGCCCTTGGCCGTCGGGATGATGCTGATCTTGTGCACCGGGTCGGCGGTCGTCAGATAGAGCGCGGTCAGGGCGTGGCCGACCTCGTGATAGGCGACCTTGCGACGCACCTCCGGGGAGAGCGGAGTTTTCTTCTGCAGCCCCGCCACGACGCGTTCGATGGCCAGGTCGAGATCCTGCATTCCCACGGCTTCCGCGTTGCGGCGTACGGCGAGCAGCGACGCCTCGTTGACGATGTTCGAGAGGTCGGCGCCGGAGAAGCCGGGGGTTATTTTCGCGATCCGTTCCAGGTCGGCGTCGTCGGCCAGAGGGACGTTGCGCGAGTGGATGCGCAGGATCTCCAGCCGCCCCTCCTCCGTCGGCAGGGTGACCTGTACCTGCCGGTCGAAACGACCGGGGCGGACGAGCGCCTGGTCCAATATCTCCGGACGGTTCGTCGCCGCCATGATGATGACGCCGGTGTTGGGCTTGAACCCGTCCATCTCCGCCAGGAGCTGGTTGAGCGTGTTCTCCCGCTCGCTGTTGCCGCTCATGGCGGCGATGGTCGAGCGCGCCTGGCCGATGGCGTCGATCTCGTCGATGAAGATGATGCAGGGGGCCTTCTGTTTCGCCTGCTCGAAGAGATCGCGCACGCGCGCCGCCCCCACTCCCACGAACATCTCCACAAAGCTGGAGCCCGTGAGCGAGAAGAAGGGCACCCCGGCCTCCCCCGCCGTCGCCTTGGCCAGCAGCGTCTTGCCGGTGCCGGGAGGGCCGACGAGCAACACGCCCTTGGGCAGTTTCGCGCCGAGCCGGTTGAAGCGCTGCGGCTCCTTGAGGTATTCGATGATCTCGCGCAATTCCACCTCCGCCTCGCCGAGCCCGCCGACGTCGGGGAAACGGACGCCAGTCATCTCGCCCTGGATCTCCTGCGAGTTGTTCTTGCCGAACGAGAGGACGCTGCCCCCCATGCCGGACATCCTCCGGTACATGAAGTACCAGATCAAAATCAGCGGCAGGAAGGCGATGATCCAGCCCATGAGGGAATTCAGCAGCGTCTGCGTCTGCTTGACCGCGGAGAACTCCACGCCCGCCGCGATGAGCCGGTCGACGAGCTCCGGGTCGTCCACGCGCACCACGTTGTGGATCTGCACGTCGTGCTGCGCGTCGTCCTTCAGCGAAAAGGCGAAGCGGTCCGCGCCGAGCGTGACCTTGGCCACCTGTTTGTTCTCCAGGTAGTTCAAAAATTGATTGTAGGGGACCTCGGTCTCCCGGACGATGTACGGTCGATAGACCGCGTCGTTGAAGATCCACAGGATGAAGAGCATGAAGATGAAATATGCCGCCGAAAACTGCTTTCGCTTGTTGCCCTTGCCCGCCATTGCCATCCCTCCGCTTGTCGGCGTCCGCTTTGCCGCAGCGCCTGAATCGCATGCGTATACTATCACGGAATCCGGTGATTGCGAATCCTGTGAAGTTTGCGGGAAAGCCCGTCAAAGCCGCAGATGCGCGTGTGTCGACTATGTCGCCGGAACGAGAACGCCCCCGCCGCAGGGGTGGGGGCGAAAAAAGGCTTCGATCCGAAATTTTCTCGTCGGCTGGGCTCAGTTGATCCGCCAGTTGCCGCCCTGCAGAACGCCCTTCTGGATGACCTCCTTGTACTTGTTCCACATCTTGCCGGAGTTCTCGAAGCTGGGGTCGATCGTGTCGTCGCCGGGCATCCAGCAAGCCGGAATCACCCTGCCGCCGTTGTCGTCGTGCTCTTTCAGGGCAAGGACGCAACGCAGGATCTCGTTCGGGTTCCTGCCGATCGGCGGGGCGTTGTTGTAGATCAGCTGCACGATACCGTTTTTATCGATAAGGACGGTGCCGCGAAGGTCCACGCCCTCCTCCTCGTCGAAAATGCCGTAGGGTTTGCCGATCCGACCGAGCGTGTCGGAGATCATGGTGAACGGATAATCGCAGCCCACCGCTTTGCACAGTTCGCTTTCGTGCCATTCCTTGTGGGAGAACTTGCTGTCCGTGCTGACGACGAATACCTCAACCCCGGCCTCCTTGAACTTATCTTTGAGGGACGCCAGGGAAACCAGTTCGGTCGGGCAGACGTAGGTGAAATCGCCCGGGTAGAAGAACAGCAACACGTACTTACCCTTATACTCCGAAAGCTTGATCGTCGTAAAATCGCCCTTCCCCGCGTCGAACGCCGGTGCGCTGAAATCCGGGGCCTTATTGCCAATCCTCGCCATCTCGCTGCAGCAATCCATAGAAATTCACTCCTTAGAAATTAGTAATATATGCTGGACTTGTTTAATCCACTCAACTTTATTAAAGTATAATCA
>DAIRUD010000054.1:0-9803 GCA_036803565.1 Synergistaceae bacterium
CCGCCGATCTCCACCAGCTCGCCGTTGGCGACCACGACCTCGCGGTTTCGCGCAAGGGCGGTCACGGCGAGCAACAGTGCCGCGGCGTTGTTGTTGACGGGCAATACCGCCTCCGCACCGGTGAGGAAACGCAGCATCCAATCGACGTGCGTATCCCGCCCGGCCCGCTTTCCCGTCCGCGCCGAAAACTCCAGAGATGCGTACCCGGCGGCCACGTCCGCCGCTTCCCGCACGGCGCATTGCGGCAACGGCGCACGCCCCAGGTTCGTATGAACAACCACCCCGGTCGCATTGAGGAGCGGTCGCAGGCCTCTCTCCGTCGCGGCGGCAAGCAACTCCTCCGCCCGAGCCACGACGAGGTCCGCCACATCCTCCCGGGGCAGGTTTCCCTCGAGAATTTCCCCACGGACCTGTTCCAGAACCTCGTTCAACAAAAACTTGACGGCATCCCGGCTGATCGATTCCTGCACAACACGGAAAGCGGGAAGGGCTAAAAGCTCCTCCATTGAGGGAATCGATCGTAAGGCACGCGAGGTGTTTTCTTTCATTTTTATCGAGACCTCATAAATTGCAACCTAATATGTGACATTATATAATTAAACTTGCGAAAAATCACCTGATTTTTTACGATTAATCATAAAATGCATTTGCGATTTCAATGTCTTCTTTGCGAGCGGCGGATGTGCGCTTCTTTTCCCGGCGGGAAGAAGCCGATGTGTTTTCTCCGGAGTCCTTCGGGTGGCGGGATGTCGAAAAAAAGAGTTCGCGATGCGGCTTTGCTCCAAAAGACAAAAAACGTTCGATACGTATCCGCTTTTTGTTCATTCAGGAAAAGTTTTAAAATGTTAATGATTTTGCGCGCAATTTTCACGCGTGGGAAAGGCGTCCCCCCGCCTCTGTTTTATGCTACGGCGTGTAAATAATAACTCTCGATGAATTTTTCCATATAAAATTTGCGAAGCCGGAAAAATTGACAAAAAGCGAACATGTATGAGAATTGTTCGTCGTTTTCGCGGACTCGGCGAGGGAAATGGGTTGGATGTCGTCGGGAACGGTTTGTATCGCTACGGCCGGTGGGGTCGATTTTGCTCGCCGGGCGGGACGGTCGTTTGCCAATCGTCGGAGATCGTCCGTTTGACGTGTGTCACGAAGTGTCCGGCCTCCGTCGCGGCGGTGTAGATGAGGATCAGGTAGGGAGGCACGAGCACGAAGAATTGTACGACGAAGAATGTGCCGCCGTCCTGCGGCAGTAGAAGCGTCGGCGTCAGCAGAGCGAAGGCGGCCAGGACGCGGAACCGCACCTTCGACGGCGGCCGCTCGCGGACGATGTCCATGATGCGGAGGAATGCCGCAACGACGAAAATATCCGCGTAACTGCAGACGACGCCCGCGGCCTTCGAGCCGGCGAGGTATAGCGCCATATCGTATTTCGTCCCCGCCCAGAGGAAGAACGCATCAAGCATCGCCGGACGCTCCTCGCCGTTCCGTCCGCAAGCGCTTGAGGAAGAACCAGAAGAGCAGCGCTCCGCCAACCTCGAGGCCGACGTAGAAGAAGTTCGATATCTGGATGAAGAAGCGGCCGATCCATACATATTGCCGCATGGTAAAGGCGAAGCGCTCCGTGGCGGCGGTACCGAGGCCGAAATATCCCGCACCGAGGAGGACGACGGCGGCGAGTGCCGCGACGTCCCCGGGCAACGTCGGGCGGGCCGCGGAGAGGCCTCGACGGTAGATGCGGACGATCCGCGCGAAATAGATGACCAGCAACAGGTCGAAGAGGATCATCGCCGAGCAGATGGCGATACGCGTCGCCCAGGGGTAGGCGTCGAAGCGCGTCATGCGGAAGACGGACGTCGCGCCGTCGAAGCCGAGTTCGCGCAGGAAACAGAAGGTGAGGAGCGCGAGAAAGGCGCAAATCTGCGTTGCGATCAAACGAGACACGCCGCCGACGCGCCCGGCGATATCGTCGTGCGCGTATTTGACGCAGACGTAGCAGACCTGTTGGACGAAGACCCAGAACACCCCCATCAGGCGTTCGATCAGGAAGGGGGACATGGGTCGCTCCTCAGACCTCTTCGGCCGCCCGCTGCAGGCGGTTGCGCAGCGCCTCTCCGATTCCGGCCGGTTCCGGCAATTCGGCGAGGAGCCAGGTGCAGCCGCAGGACTCCAGTTCGCGCAACGCGGCGAACAGGCCCTGCGCATAGGCTTCCGGAGAGGAGAAGCACAGCGCGCGGAGGGGGGGGACGGGGCCTGCGGGCGGAGCGGAAACGCCGAGGTAGGCCCAGCTCTCCCCGTTCATGTGCTGGAAGATCCGGTCGGCCTCGTCGGCGCGCGCGTTCCACAACAGCAGGGGAACGCGCGGCGCATAGTGGCGGTGTCGGTTTCCGGGAGAACGCAAGGGCAGCAGCGCGTCCCCTTCGCACAGATCGACCACCTGCCGCAGCATCTCGCGCGTCACGCCGCCGGGGCGCAGAATGGAGACCGCGCCTTCGGAGGCGTCCACGACCGTGCTCTCCAGCCCGATCGACGTCGCACCGCCGTCGAGGATCATGTCCACGGATTTTCCCAAGTCCTCGAACACCGCCTCGGCGGTCGTCGGGCTCGGTCGTCCGCTGCGGTTCGCCGAGGGGGCGGCGAGCGGCAGTCGGCATTCGCGGATGAGGTCGAGCGCCACCGCGTTGTAGGGCATCCGCAACGCCACCGTGTCGAGACCGGCACGCGTGGCGGCGGGGACGACATCGAGCGCGTACAATACGATGGTCAGGGGTCCCGGCCAGAACTGCTGCATGAGGCGGTCCGCCGTTTCGTTGGTCTCCGCGTACTTCTCCGCATCGCCGATGCGCGCGAGGTGGAGGATCAACGGGTTGTCCTGGGGCCTGCCCTTCGCGGCGAAGATCCTCTCCACGGCGCCCTCGTCGAGTCCGTTCGCGCCGAGTCCGTAGACCGTCTCGGTGGGAAAGGCGACGAGGCCGCCCTCACGGATGATGCCCGCCGCTTCCGCGATCGCCTCCGGCGTCGGCGCGGCGATGCGGCGTCCGCTGTTTACGAACATCGCGCCGGTTCCCTCCCCTCGACCGCGAGCGCCGCCAGGCGTTCGGCCCGGAAGGCGGGAAAGGCGTCCGCGAGGATGGCCCGCCGCGCGTCCCGCATGAGGTGCACGAGAAAGTGCAGGTTGTGCAGGCTGCAAAGCCGGGCCGCCAGAATCTCCCCCGCCCGGTACAGATGCCGCACGTACGCCCGGGTGAAGTGACGGCAGGCGTAGCAGTCGCAGGTGGGGTCGATGGGGGTGAAGTCGCGCTCGTAGGCGGCGTTCTTGATATTGATCCGGCCGGTCGACGTCAGCAGATTGCCGTTGCGCCCGTTGCGCGTGGGCAGGACGCAGTCGAACATATCGATGCCGCGCGCGACGCCCTCCAGCAGGTTTTCCGGAAGCCCCACGCCCATGAGGTAGTGCGGGCGATCCTGGGGCAGGACGGGTTGCAGGACATCGAGGATGCGGTACATCTCGTCGTGGCTCTCCCCCACCGAGAGGCCGCCCACCGCATAGCCGGGGAAGTCCATCGCCGCGAGGCGCGCGGCGCACTCCCGGCGCTGGTCGGCGAAGAGCGCCCCCTGTACGATGCCGAAGAGCGCCTGGTCCTCGCGGCGATGGTAGTTGCGACAGCGTTCCGCCCAGCGAAGCGTGCGCTCCATCGCCGCGCGCGAGACCTCCTCCGTCGCGGGGAGGGAGACGCATTCGTCGAAGCACATGGCGACGTCGCCGCCCAGTTTTTCCTGCACCCGCACGGAGAGTTCCGGGGTCATGAAGTGCCGGCTGCCGTCGATGTGCGAACGGAATTCCACGCCGTCGTCCGCAATGCGCCGCAGGTCGGCGAGCGAAAAGACCTGAAAGCCGCCGCTGTCCGTCAGGATCGGCCGGTCCCAGCCCATAAAGGCGTGCAGTCCGCCCGCTTCTTCGATCAGGTCCGCCCCGGGGCGAAGGTAGAGGTGGTAGGTATTGCCGAGGATGAACTGCGCGCCCAGCGCGGCGAGTTCCGGCGGCGACATCGCCTTCACCGTCGCCTGCGTGCCGACCGGCATGAACAGCGGCGTTTCCACGACGCCGTGCGGCGTCCGCAGCTCACCGGCCCGTGCGCCCGTAATCGGGCACTCTTTTAGGATACGAAATTCGAACAAGCGACGTTCACCGCGATCCTGCCCCTTTCGGGTTTTCTTTTTTGACATGTCGCATTATAGCACTCTTGGCGGTACGGCGTCTCCCGAACGGCCTTCGATGCTACAATGTGGGGACGAGGCGAATGGGGGGATTGCTGTGGGAGAGCCGGAAATCAGCGACATTCTGTACGGGGCGTTGCGCTTGTACCAGCCGCTGGAGGCCGACGGCCCCCGCGTCAACGTCGACACGGTCCTGCTGGCCCATTTCGCGCGATTTCCGGCGCGCGCGCGGGTCTTGGAGATGGGCTGCGCGCACGGCGCGATCAGCCTGATTCTCGCTCGGCGCATGGCGGACTCCGAGCGACGCGCGCCGATGCTCGACGCCTTCGATTTGAACGAGACCTTGGTGGGGATGGCGAACCGCAACGCCGCGCTCAACGGACTGGCGGACCGCGTGCGTTTTTTCGCCTTCGACCTTCGCCGGTACCGGGAGCTCTGCCCGTCCGAGCGCTACGATGCGGTAATCATGAACCCGCCCTACGACGAACCGGGGCGAAGTCGCCCCAGCGCCGACGCGGCGGTGGCCGCCGCGAAGCACGGCAGCGGCTGCACCTTTCGCGAAGTCGCGGAGGCGGCGAAATACTTCCTCAAAAACCGGGGACGTTTTTTCCTCGTCATGCGCGCAAACCGCTGCGCCGAAGCAATGCACATCCTGCACGAAACGAAACTCGAACCGAAACGCCTGCGCGCGGTCCACCCCAAGCCGAACCGCAAAGCCTCCGTCGTCCTGCTGGAAGCGGTCCGCAGCGGCGGCGGCGGTCTGACGATCGAGCCGCCTCTGCTTATCTTCGGCGAGGACGGCCGCTACACGGAGGGACTGCTCGCCGCCTACCGCACGCAACGGGAGAAGCGCCCATGCCGCTCCTAGTCGTGCCGACGCCGGTCGGCAACATGGAGGACATCACGCTGCGCGCCCTCAGGGAGCTGCGCGCCGCGGACTGCATCGCCTGCGAGGACACGCGGCGGACGCTCAAACTCCTCAATCGCTACGGCATCAAGAAGACGCTCGTCTCCTACCATCGCCACAACGAACGGAGCCGCTCGCAGGAGCTGCTCGACCGCCTCGACCGGGGCGAGCGCGTCGCGCTCGTCTCCGACGCCGGGACGCCGGGCATTTCCGATCCCGGATACGTCCTCATCCATGCCGCCTTGGAGCGCGGCGTCGAGGTGGACGTGCTCCCCGGCGCCAACGCTCTCCTTCCCGCGCTTCTGCTTTCCGGGCTCGACCCGCGTACGTTTCTCTTCTGCGGGTTCGTCGAGGGCTCGGCCAAGGAGCGTTCGCGGACGCTCGAAGCACTGCGGGCGCGAACGGAGACGCTGGTCTTCTACGTATCGCCGCACGGTCTGGCGGACACCCTGACCGAGTATGTAGCCGTGTTGGGCGATCGCCCCGCCGCCCTCGTCCGGGAAATCAGCAAAGTCCATCAGGAGGCGTTGCGCGCCCCGTTGGAGGCGCTTGCCGCCCGCGCCGCGGACGGCGAGATCCGCGGCGAACTCGTGTTGGTCGTGGAGGGCATGCCGGGCAACGCCCCGGAGAAGGAGGAGGACGAGGGCTGGTTGGCGGTCGCCGGCCGCCTGCAAGCCGCGGGTGTGCGCGACCGGGACATCGCCGATGCGCTCTCCGCCGGTTTCGGGATCGCGCGGAATCGTGTAAAATCCGCTCTGTTGGAGCTGAAATCGGGAGGGAACGAACGTGACTGAGAAGACCGAAAACGGCGCGCCTTTCTATATTACGACGCCGATCTACTACGTCAACGACGTGCCGCACATCGGGCACGCCTATACCACCGTCGCCTGCGACGCGCTTGCGCGCTGGAACCGGATGTGCGGACGCCCGACGCGCTTCTTGACCGGGACGGACGAACACGGGCAGAAGATCGAACAGGCGGCGGCGCAGCAGGGCCTGACGCCCATCGCCCTCTGCGATCGCGTCGTGGTGAATTTTCAGCGCCTCTGGGGCGCCCTCGACATCACGAACGACGATTTTATCCGCACCACGGAGGAGCGGCATATCCGCGTGGCGCAACACTTCTTCCGCACATTGCGGGAACGCGGCGATATCTACAAGGGCAGCTACGAAGGCTGGTACTGCGTTCCCTGCGAGACGTACGTTCCCGAGGCACAGCTGGACGAAGGAAAAGTCTGCCCGGAGTGCGGCAGGCCCCTCACCCGCATGGCCGAGGAGAGCTATTTCTTTCGCCTCTCGAAGTATCAGGATGCGCTGATCGCGCATTACGAGAAACACCCCGACGCCATCCTGCCCAGATCGCGCTACAACGAGGTACTCAGTTTTATCCGCGGCGGCCTGCAGGACCTCTCCGTCTCCCGTACGACACTCAAGTGGGGCATCCCCGTCCCGGGGGACGAGGCACACGTCCTCTACGTCTGGCTGGACGCCCTCGTCAACTATCTCAGCGCGCTCGGTTACCCGGCGGAGGACGGCCTGTGGAAAACGTACTGGCCGGCGGCGCGGCACGTCGTCGGCAAGGACATCATCCGCTTTCACGCCGTCATCTGGCCCGCCATCCTCATGGCCATGGGGCTGGAGCCGCCCGTCCGGATCTTCGCACACGGTTGGTGGACGGTGTCGGGGGACAAGATGTCCAAGTCCAAGGGCAACGTCGTCGACCCCTTCGAGATGGCCGACCGATACGGAACGGACGCCTTCCGCTATTTCCTGCTGCGCGAGGTGCCTTTCGGCAACGACGGAGATTTCTCCGAGCTCGCCCTGGTGCAGCGCATCAACGCCGACTTGGCGAACGACATCGGCAATCTGTTGAACCGCACGCTGCAAATGATCGAGAAGTATCGCGCGGGGGCGCTCCCCGACGCGGGCGTCCTCGCGCGCGCGGCGCCGGTGGACGAGGCGTTGCGGCTGGCAGCGGAGGCGACCCGTTCGGCGATGTGCGGGCATATGGACCGCTTCGCCCTCGATGCCGCGCTGAAGGAGCTGTGGATGCTGATCGGCGCGGGCAACAAGTACATCGACGAAACCCAGCCGTGGAAGCTGGGCAAGGAGGACCCGGAGGGCCGCCTCGACATCGTCCTGCGCACGCTCTGGGAGATCTTGCGCCTTGCCGCGTTGTTGGTCTCCCCCTTCCTGCCGGAGACGTCCCGGCGCATGGCCGCGCAGCTCGGGCTGGACGCGGACGCCCCTCCCCTGCTCGACGGCTGGAGGTGGGGTGCGGAGGGGCAACGATCGACGATCGCGAAGGGCGACGTGCTCTTCCCGCGGATCGACCTGAAGAAATGGGAGGAGGAAAGGGCTGTGCGACAGGTGGAGAACGTGGAAAATCAGGAAGGTACGACGGAAACCACCGGCACGCCGCCGCCGGATGCCGCGCAGGCGGCGGCTCCCGGCGGGAGAAGGGCGCAGGTCGAGATCGAGGACTTCAAAAAGCTGGAGATCCGGGTCGCGGCGATCGAGCGGGTGGAAACCGTGGAGAAAGCGGATAGATTGTATAAGATCTATCTGGACGTTGGGTTCGAAAAGCGCATGATCGTCTCCAGCATTCGGGAGTTTTTCACGCCGGAGGAGCTCGTCGGCCGGAAGATCCTCGTCCTCTGCAACCTCAAACCGGCGAAATTCCGCGGCATCGAGAGCAACGGCATGTTGCTGGCGGCCGAGTCCGACGACGGCGAAAAGGAGATTTTGTCGTTGGCGACGGTCGACGACGACTTCCCCGTCGGCGCGCTCGTCAACTGAAAACGATGACCGACCGCACGGAAAACCTGCGATTGTTCGATTCGCACTGTCATCTGGATATGGAGGATTTCGACGGGGAGATCGCCGCCACTCTGGAGCGCGCGCATACCGCCGGGGTGCGGCGCGTGCTGCTCGCCGCCTGCGACGAACGTTCGAGCCGCGAGGTCCTGCGAATCTCCGCCGTTTACGGGGATCGCGGCGTGGAGATATGGGCGGCGGCGGGCGTCCACCCGCACGAAGCGCAAAGTGTCGCGGGCGGATTGCCGGGTGAATTGACCGACCTGGCGCGCAATCCGTGCGTCGCCGCCATCGGCGAGATGGGGTTGGATTACTATTACGACAACGCACCGCGCGATATCCAGAGGATCGTCTTCGAAAGGCAGATTGCCTGGGCGTGCACGGTGCGCAAACCGATCATCGTGCACCTGCGCAACGCGGAGGACAGGAATGCGGGCGACGCGTACCGCGATGCGCTGTCCATCATGGGACGGCTCGGAGCGGAGACCTGCGGCGGGGTGATCCACTGCTTTTCCGGAGAAGCGGGCGACGCCGAAGCGGCGTTGGACTTGGGATTTTATATCTCCTTCGCGGGACCCGTGACGTACCCCAAAGCGCAGACTCTGCGGGACGTCGCGCAATATGTGCCGATCGACCGCATCCTCTGCGAGACCGACTCCCCCTACCTCGCACCGCAAGGCCGCAGGGGAAAACGCAATGAACCGGCCAACGTCCGGGAGGTCTACGAGCGGATCGCCGCACTGCGCGGCCTCTCCCTGGAGGGTTTTGCGGAAAAGGTGTGGGAGAACGGGGAAAGGCTGTTTGCCGCCGGAGCTCGCGCCGCATAGCCGTTTGGTACGGTGCCGCCGTTGTCGCGGCGGTTCGGGATTGGGTTGTACGCGAAGCCATGGCGACGGTTCTCCGAGCCATTTCGCGGGCCAATTGATTTCGATCGACCCACCCATGAAAAATCCCCTCTCCGCGCAAACGAGGCGGAGAGGGGACGAAAACGCGCCGTAAGAAATCGAGCTAACCGAATAGCGATCAATGGAAGAGAAAGCTTTTCAAGCCAGTGTGCGTAATCGCTTCGACTCTGCCGTTGTCCCGTCGATCGATCCTGCAAGATAACCGATCGCCGCCGACGCCCATTCCGTCCCCTCCGCATCAAAGAGAGGGTACGCTCTCCAGAAGGCCGTTTCTCACCGGTTTGGCGACAAAACCGCAACCATCGCTGCAAGCGACGTACGGACCCTCCGCATCGCGCGCCGGCGACAGATGTCCGGCGCACTGGGGGCAGGAACCGTAGGGGTCCGCTCCCAACCGTTCCTGGAAGTAGCGGGTAAACGATTCGGCCAGAGCGTCCTCTGCGACTTCGTATCCCGTTTCCATGCACAACAATGCCGCGCAAAACTCCCAGGGGAGTCCGCCCTCCACCTTGTGCCGCCATGTCGCGTCGACCACACCGAGATCGTCGATTTCCATCCCATGCAACTTCATCCTCTTCACCTTCCGTCAACGATATTGCTCAGGCTCAAAGAACTCGCTCCACGGTACCTCATACTATGCTCAACTTAGGCATTCAGCCTCAAATTTGTCACATCGATTTCGGAATGCACACATCTCAATGGCATTCACATTAAAAATTTTTGAGTTGCTTTTTTTCGAATTTGTCACATTTCCGATTCGATTTTCAAGAAGCGATGCTTATGTTTTCCATTTACTCTGTCTAAAATAATATCACAATTAATATATTATTAAAATAGGCATATCACGAATCAATCGACGCAATGTCGCTTTGTCGCGCAGTTCGACAATTGATTAAAAATAAAAGGTTGCTAAGAAATTAATAAACAAAAAATGCTTTAACGAAGAGCGAAGTGAGAGA
>DAIRUD010000055.1:0-9758 GCA_036803565.1 Synergistaceae bacterium
CCCCGATCAGTTTCCGGCCGGCACATAGTCGCTGGTCATGCCGAGGCCGAGGCGGTCGAGCAGGGCCTCCGCGCGTTCCCGGATCTTCGTCTCCTCGCGCGCTGCCCCGGGGAAGACGAAGGGCACGACGTTCTGCCACCAGTGGCTCTTCTGGCGCACGTGCGCGCCGATCATGACGTTCTCGAGCGCCGTCTCGTTGCGGAAGAGGCGGATGTTCTGGAAGGTGCGCGCCAGGCCCGTCGCGCAGACTCGGTGCGGCGGCAGGCCGGTGATGCGGACCGTTTCGCCGCTGCGCCGCCGAAACGCGACGTACCCCTCCGTCGGCATATAGAAGCCGGTGATGATGTTGAAGGCGGAAGTCTTGCCCGCGCCGTTCGGCCCGATCAGGCCGACGATGCCGCCCCTGGGCACGGTCAGGGAGAGGTCGTTGACGGCCACCAGGCCGCCGAAGCGGATCGTCACGCCGTGCAGCGTCAGCACCGCGTCGCCGGCCGTCATGCTTCCCCGCCTCCCCGCGCGTCGCCCGCCCGGCGGGGGAAGAACCAGTCCCAGGTGAACTCGCGCATGCCCATGATGCCCTCGCGGCGGAAGATGATCACGGCGATCAGCAGGACCGAGAAGATAACCATGCGCATGCCGGGGATGCCGGGGATGTGCAGCGAGCCGATGGTGACCGGGTTCTCGACGAAGCGCAGCCACTCCAGCACGGTCGTCACCAGGACCGCGCCGACCACGCTGCCGGTGATCGAGCCCAGGCCGCCGACGACGACGATCATGAGCAGGTTGTAGGTCTGGGTGATCATGAACATCTTGGGGTCGATGGTGGTGATCAGGTTGCCCATGAGCGCCCCCCCGAGACCGCCGCCGAAGCAGCCGAGCGTGAAGGCCAGCACCCGCGTGCGGAAGGTGTCGATGCCCATGGTCTTGGCGGCCACCTCGTCGTCGCGCACGGCGCGCAGCACGTTGCCGAAGTTGCTGCGCATGAGGCGGACCATGCAGGCCAGGACGACGGCGAGGCAGCCGTAGCTGACCCAGAGCGTCGTGTGCGGGGGAATGCCCTTGAGGCCCAGCGAGCCGTTGGTGATCGGCGTCATGTTGGTGATGAGGATGCGGATGATCTCCGAGAAGCCCAGCGTGGCGATGCCCAGATAGTCGCCGCCCAGCCGCAGCACGGGAAGGGAGACCAGCCAGCCGACCAGCGCCGCGACCAGGCCTGCGCAGAACAGGGAGGCGAGGAAGGGCGTGTGGATGTTGAGCAGCCAGGGCGCGATCGGCTCGAGAATCCACATGGCGGTCTTTTGGTCCGGCGTCAGGACCAGCAGCGCGGATACGTACGCGCCGATGGCCATGAAACCGGCGTGCCCCAGCGAGAACATGCCCGTCATGCCGTAGATCAAGTTGAGGCTCAGCCCGAGGATGGCGTTGATGGCGATGAGGTTGATGATGCGCAGTTTGTAGCCGTCCAGGTTCTGCGGCGCCCACCAGAGGAAGAGGGCGAACAGGCCGAGGGAGAGGAGCGTCAGCGCGTTGTTGCGCATGCGGTGGGGGCGCGCGGCGCTCATATCTTATCCTCCAGCTTCTCGCCCAGCAGGCCGGTCGGCTTGACGAGCAGGATGACGATGAGCAGGACGAAGGCGAAGGCGTCCTTGTAGCCGGAGAGCTTGGGGAAGAAAGCCACGGACATGATCTCGACGAAGCCGAGGGCCAGCCCGCCCAGCATGGCGCCGGGGATGGAGCCGATGCCGCCGAAGACCGCGGCGATGAACGCCTTGAAGCCGGGGACGATGCCCATGAACGGCTCCACGCGGGGGTAGCGCAGCGCCCAGAGGATGCCCGCGACGGCGGCCAGGGCCGAGCCGAGGGCGAAGGTGAGGGCGATGATGCGGTCGACGGAGACGCCCATCAGGCGCGTCGTCTCGATGTCGTGCGAGATGGAGCGCATCGCCAGTCCCGGCCGTGTGCGGTAGACCATCCACAGCAGCGCCCCGACCAGCAGGAAGGAGATGACCGGGACCAGCAGGGCCAGCGGAACGAGGCGGATGCCGCCGACGGAGAACGCCTGCATCAGCATGGGCGGCTGGACGACCGGCCGCGGCATGCCGGAGAAGACGACGACGGCCAGGTTTTCGATGAAGAACGAGACGCCGATGGCGCTGATCAGCGCCGAGATGCGCGGCGCGCTGCGCAGCGGCCGGTAGGCGATGCGGTCCACGAGCAGGCCGCAGACGACGGTCGCCAGGACCGCGATGCCCGCCCCGGCGGCCCAGGGCAGCTTGTACTTGAAAGTGGCGAAAAAGACGAAGTAGGCGCCGAGCATGAAGATGTCCCCGTGGGCGAAGTTGATCAGCCGAAGGATGCCGTAGACCATGGTGTAGCCGATGGCGATGAGGCCGTAGAGCGAGCCGAGGCCGACGGCGTTGATGAGGTGCTGGAAGAACATGTTGACGCTCAAATGGCATACCTCCGCTTCCCGGATGAAATGCGTGGGCGGTGAGTCGGTTTGCATGCAATGGGGCGGCGGGGGAAACCCCCGTCCGCCCCATATTATACACGATATCCGCGCCCTTGCTGCGGCGGCTGGTTATGGCGTGACCGTGCCGATGAACTGCTTCTTGCCGTCGCGGATCTCCACGATGCCCAACTCCTTCTCGGCGTCGTGGGTGGCGTTGAGCGTCGTCAGGCCGGTGACGGTGGGGACGTCCTTGGTCTGCTCCAGTGCGTCGCGGATCTTGTCCGGATCGGCGCTGCCGGCGCGCTGGATGGCGTCGATGATGAGGATGTAGGCGTCATAGCCGAGCGCCGCGTTGACGTTGGGGTCCTTGCCGGGGTACTCGCGCCGCCAGTTCTCGGTGAACGTCTTGGCGACGGGGTTCATCTCCTTCATGCTGGGGTCGTAGGCGAACGTCGTGTGCAGGAAGCCCTCGACGGCATCGCCGCCCAGCGTCACCACCTCGGGGTTGTCCATGGCGTCGCCGCCCATGAAGCGGAACGTCGCGCCCAGCTCCTTGGCCTGCTTGAGGACGATCGCGCCCTCGGCGAAATAGGCGGGCAGGAAGACGATATCCGGCTTCTTGGAGATCAACTCGGTGAGCTGCGCCGTGAAATCCTGGTCGCCGGACTGGTACTTCATCTCGGAGACGATCTCGCCGCCGAGCTTGACGAAGGACTGCTTGAAGAAGTTGCCCAGGCCGACGCTGTAGTCGTTGGCCACGTCGATGAGGACGGCGGCCTTCTTGAAGCCGAGGTCGCGATAGGCGTAGGCTGCCGCGCCGGAGCCCTGGAAGGGGTCGATGAAGCAGGCGCGGAAGTAGTACTTCTTGCCCTGCGTGACCAGCGGATTGGTGCAGGAGGTGCCGACGACGGGGACGCCCGCCTTCTCGGCGACCTCGCCGCCGGCCATGGCCAGGGAGGAGCCGTAGGTGCCGATGATGGCGTTGACCTTGTCGCGCTCGATCAGGCGCGTGACCGCGTTCGCCGCCTCGACCTTGTCGGATTTGTTGTCCACGATGACCAGCTCGATCTTCTTGCCCAGCACCTCGGAGATCTCCTTGTGCGCGAGCTGCGTGCCCTCGAGCTCCAGTTGTCCGCCGAAGGCGTTCTGCCCCGTCAGACAGTTGTAGACGCCGATCTTGATGACGTCGTCCGCAGCAAACGCCGAGCCTGCGGCAAAGAGGAAAAGAACCAACGCGAGTACCGACTTACGCATAACCTACCACTCCTTCTCCTTGATCGTTGTTCAGTATGTGAAAACGGAAAAGTATGATGCCGGTGTTTTTTTATATCCCCGATGCAGTGAAAAAAAACCCGCCAAAATGCCTATTGCCAAATGCATTATTATTGATTTGCAAAAGGCGTGTTGGTGCCCTTCGTCATCCGTGCTACACTTGCGCCATTCGGCAGCGGACGGAGGTCGGGCGGAGTGGAGAAGGAGCGCGCGTTGCGGGGTGAAGGGGACGCCGTACGGATTTTTCTACTCGTCGCCCTCGCCTATTTTTATTGCAGCACACAGCGGATTTCCGCCGGAGTGATCCTTCCGCACATGGCCGGGCGGTACGGCTTTTCGGCGTCGCTGATCGGTCTGCTGGCCAGCCTTTTTTTCTATACCTACGGTTTCACGCAAAACCTCTGGGGGGCGGTGAGCGACCGCGTGGGGCCCCTGCGCTCCTGCTCGCGGGGGTTGGCGTGGCGGGGGTGGGTTCCCTCCTGTTCCTCGTCGCGCATCGTCCCGTCGTCATCGGCATCTCCCGGCTCGTCATCGGCTTCGGGCTCGGGGCGATGTTCACCGGGATCTACCTCTACGCCGCCCTGGCCTTTCCCCCCGACCGCTACCCCTTTTGGGTCGGCGCCATCCAGGTCGCCGGCAATCTCGGGACCGTGGCGGCGGTCGCCCCGTTGGGAATGGTCATGGACCGTCTCGGATATAACGGCCTGTTCGCGTTGCTGGCGCTCGTGGCGTTCGCGCTCGCCGGCGCGCTTTACGCCGTGCGGGACCGTTGCCCGCCCCCCGCGAAGCGGGAGGACGTCGGACCGGGCGCGCCCCGGCCCGGGGGGCTGGGGTTGTGGCGCGACGTGCGGACGGGGTTCGGCCTCGTCTTCGGCAACCGGGCGGTGCTCGTGATCGTTTTCGCCTGGACGGCGCTGAGTGCCGCGATCGTCACCCTGCAGGGCCTCTGGGGCGTCTCGTGGCTGGCGGTATCCTGCGGCATCGCCGAGGCGGACGCGCGCTTCTGGGTGACCTTCATCAGCGTCGGCTTGGTCGTGGGTTCTCCGCTGGGCGCGAAAATCACGTACCTGTCGGGGGGCAGGCCGGGCGGGATGCTCGCGATCATGGCCTGTATCACGGCGTCGTGGCTGTTGTATATGTTCGCCGCGCCCGCGATGGGAGGCGCGGCGCTGCTGCTCGGGGCTTCGTCGGCCGTCGGCATGGTCTATTGCACCAGTTCCCTGAAGGGGCTGGTGCCCATTTCCCGCGCCGGGGTCGTGATCGGCACCGGGCAGATCCTCATCTACGCCGCCGTCATCGTCTGCCAGTGGGGCTCGGGGATGGTGCTCGACCTTTTCCCCGGCGACACGGCGGGAAGCTACCGCAACGCGGGCTACCTCGTCGCCTTTGCCGTCATCGCGCTGCCCGTGGTGCTGTCGTTTTTCAGCATCTTCACCGTCAAATCCTTTCGCCGGGAGGAAGCGCAACACGACATCGATCGTTCGTTATGACATCTGCGTCCGTAGCGCGTCCGTATAACGCTCCCGCATATGCTCCCCTATGATGTGTAATCCCAAGCCGCCCTTGGTGGCGTTCCTTTCTGAGGGAGGCGAGGCGTTCCGTCGTGCCAAGCCCCGGCCCCCTCGGGGAGTGCTGCCACGTGCCGATCATCATGAGCTAGTGGGTTTCTCATTGGAATGAGAAAGCGCGAATGCCGGGATTCCGCCGACGGGCGTTCTCCGCATCTTCGAACGGGTGGAGCGGAGGCGTCGTTCCGCCTGTCCCCGGTTTCTCCCGGTGCCTGTGTGCGCTACGGCGCTTTGCAGTCGCAGGCCGCGTCCGCCGCGCGGTCGAAGGAAATATTGCGAAAGTAGATCGTGATGTCGGTTCCCACGAGCAGGGTGTTGATGGCATAGGGAATGAGCAGCAGGCCCTGGTCTTCGGCGATCAGCGTCTTGGCGATGCCCGAGATGTAGCCGGTGAAGATGATCGTCAGGAAGAAAATGCTCTTGCCCTTCGTGGTGCGGGATTTCCACGACTTGTAGATCGACGCGGGCCAGGCCGCGCCGAAACAGACGATCATGAGGATCTCGAGAAACTTTACGATATCCATTTCAGCCCTCCGGGTTCAGTCGACGATGAAGAGGGTCGCGCCCTCCTGCGTGCTGGAACGGTGCGGATCCGCCCCGTCCGCCACCTGGTAGCTCATCCCGGGGCGGAGGGTGAAGGTACGGCCGTCCGGCAATTCCGTCTCCAGACTACCCTTCAGGACCAGGAGCACGTGGCCCTTTTCGCACCAGTGGTCGGCCCTGTAGCCGGGCGAATACTCGACCATGCGCACCCGGACGTTGCCCGCCTGGAGCGTGCGCCAAAGGGCCTGCCCGGTTTCGCCCGCGTGGATCGTGGGCTCGATTTCGTTCCAGTTCGTCGTGCAGAAGGGGACATTCTCGATCTTCAAGGTGAATAATCTCCTCCCAAATATGTAGTCGGGGATTCGCGTCCCCGCTCCCGCCGCGAGGTCGATTTTCGGGCGAGGCAAAAATATCGGTGTGCGTCGAGAAAAAATAATTCCGGAAACTGCTTCACATTATAGCAGAAAGCGATCGGAGAAAAACCGCGTTCTATGAAAAACCGCACGGTCGCTGCGTACGGCGGCCGTGCGGCCGGGTTCCCCGGACGGTAGGACCTTGCCCGGCGTTATTGCGCGCCCCAGGCTTCGCGCAGCTTTTCGATGAGCAGGCGGTGCACCGCCTCGTTCTCTCCCAGGCCGACGAGGCGCGGGGAGACGCTGTAGCCCGCCGCCGTCAGCATGCTCTTCCAGGAATCCTCCTCGTCCCCGGCGATGTCGTTGTGCGCATGGTCTCCGGCGACGAGCATCGCCGGGGCGATGGCGACGCGCTTGGCGCGCGTGCGCCGGAGCTGTTTCAGCACGTCGTCGTAGGAGGGCATGCCCTCGACCGTGCCGATGAAGAAGTTGGGCGAGCGCCGCCACAGCGCCGTCTGCAGGGCGCTGTAGGCCGCGTCGGCGAAATCGTGCGTGCCGTGCCCGACGAAGATCACCGCGCCGTCTTTGCCCTCTTTCGCATAGGTATCCGTCATCACCTGCGCCATCCGTTCGAAGTCGTGCGGATTGGCGAGCAGGGGCTGCGAGAGGGCGATGCGGCGGAAGCCCGCCTTCGTGCCGCGCTCCGCCATCGTGCGGAAGCCGTCGACGACGGCCGCGAGGTCCTGATACTCCGCGCCGGGAAGGATGTGCGTGGAGAGGACGGCGACGTCCGTAAAGCCCTCGAAGGCCATCTTGGCCAGCGCGACGGCCGGTTCGTCGACGACGCGGTTCTCCTCCGCCGCGAGTTTGCGCATGATGATGCGCGAGGTGTAGGCGATGCGGACCTCGGTGTCGGGGAACGCGCGCTTCACCGCGTTCTCGACCGACTTGATCGCGGCTTCGCCCTTGGGCATGCTGCTGCCGAAGGCGACGAGCAGGATGCCCCGCTTTCCCTCCGCGTCCGCGACCTGTCCGGAGTTGGCCGCGGCGACACCGCAGGCGAACAGGCAGAACAGGATCCCCAGTACGACGAACATGTGCGTTTTCATTCGAATAGCCCTCCTCGTTTGATCTGTGCCGCGCGGTTCGTGCGCGGCGTTTCGTTGTCGTCTCGTGTCGAATCTCGTGCGATTTTCGGTTTATCGCCCCCTTCTCTCGGTATCTCCGTTGCCGTTTCGCGACGTGCGCCGGTGCGGTGTTCCCGGTTTGTCCTGGTACCGCGCCCGCCACGAAAAAAAACCGTCCCCTTTCGGGACGGGTCGGGAAAAAACGAACCGATACGGCTGAACACCGCGGTCCGGCAAGCCCTTTTGCACCGAAAGCAACTTTACCAGAGGCGGCAACGGTCTTCTGACTTAGGCGCTCCTTTCCGCGGCCTTCCCAAACGGGTTGTCCAGTGGCATTTTCGCGGAAGATCTTCGCGCCATCACAGCAACGGCGATTGTGCGGGCTTTTCACCCGGCTTCCTGAGTTGCGGCCTCTTTCGATATTGGTCGATCCTTAGGCGACACTCTAGCACGGGCGCTGAAAAATGGCAACGGGTTCTCGGGGCGGGCGATCCGGTTCGAATATTAAAACGGTGCTTTATAAAGGAACAAAAAACTTTTTGCTTTTTCTGTATCGTCTGCTTATAATGCCTAGCAGATCATCGTCGTTTTTACGGACATGTTTCGATGCAGTTCGCAACCACAAACGCTCATGAATTAAGGAGGAGTTTCCGTTGTTCAGAAACATGAAGACCAGAACGAAGATCCTGACGCTCGTAGGGGTAATGTTGCTGTTGTTGATCCTGGTGGCATTCAACGGTTTCCGTTCCAGCGAGGAGTTGCAATCGGATCTCCGCAATATCTACCGCAACTACGCGGCCGCCGCATTGGTTATGGCCGATGCCGATTCCAACGCCCGGGATGTCCGCCAGTTCATCACGCTCATGATGTATACGGACGACGCTGCCTACCGGAGATCCCTCGCACAGCGGCTTCAAGACTCCAAGAAGAAAGTGGAGGCGGGGCTGGCGGAGTACGAGGCGAAGAATATGATCGACGACCGCCGCAAGGCGTTCGTCGCGGAGTTGAAGCGGACGAAAGAGGGCCTCGATTCAATGTACGGCAGGTGTGTCGAGCTTGCGCTCGCCGATCGCGAGGAAGAAGCCCTCGCGCTTTTTATGGAGAGCAACTCCAGGACGACGGAGGACAAGTTCTTCGACCTGCTCGACCAAGAGGCCGAGCACTTGATGATGCGGGCCGGCGAGGAGCAGGAGAAGGCGGAAGTGGACTCCGACCAGGCCAGTTTGGTGAACGGCATCCTGTCGCTTGTCGCCGTGGTCGTGGGAGCCATCGCCGGCTTCCTGATCGCCAGCGCCATTACGAAGCCGCTGAACCTGCTGAAGCAGAGCATCGACGTTTTCTCCAAGGGCGACCTGACGGCGGACATCTCATCCATCGGCAAGGATGAGGCCGCGGAAATGGGGCGGGCCCTGGCGGCGATGTCGGAGAGCCTCAACCGGGCGATTGGGCAGGCCAACGAAGCCGGGCGCAGTATTTCCGAGGCGGCCCATGAATTCTCCGCGATGGCGCAGCAGACCAACGCCTCCGTCGAGGAGTTCCGCTCCAATGTGGAGGAAATCGGTTCCAACCTCGACAGTCTCGCCTCGGCCAGCGAGGAGGTCACCGCCTCCGTGCAGGAGGTCGCCGCCGGTGCGCAGACGACCGCCGAGAAGGGCACGGACATCGCCCGCAAGGTCGACGACGCGATGAGCGCCGGAAGCAAGGGAATCCAGGCCGTGCAGAACGTCGTGGCGGGCATCGGCAAGGTCGCGGACAGTTCCTCGGAGGCAACGGGCGCGATCATGCAGCTCGGAGATCGGGCCCGCCAGATCCAGGAGTTCGTTTCGCAGATCGGCGGTATCGCCGACCAGACCAACCTGCTGGCGCTCAACGCGGCGATCGAGGCCGCGCGCGCGGGCGAGGCGGGGCGCGGCTTCGCCGTCGTCGCGGAGGAAGTGCGGAAGCTCGCCGAGGACAGCAACGTGGCTGCGAAAAACATCGCCGACCTTGCCGGCACCATCTCCTCGGAGATCGAGAGCATCGTCGCCTTCGCACAGGGGAACGCGTCCGATTCCAACGCGGCAAAGGAACTTTCGACCCAGACGCAGACGGAAATTCACGCCATGATCGACTATCTTCGCGAGATCGCGGGCGCCACGCAGGACCTCGCGGCTGTCGCGCAGGAGCAGGCCGCCAGCAGCGAAGAGATCGCCGAGGCGGTGCAGGGGATGTCGTCGCGCATCAACAATACGGCCCATGCGGGAGAAAATATCCGCACCGGCATCTCCGAGGTCGCGGCGGCCTCCGAACGCATCGCCATGGGCGCCGAAAACCTCTCCTCCCTCTCCGGAAACCTGCAGGAGGACCTGGCCTTCTTCAAGCTCGACGACAGCCCGCGCGGCCGCGCCACCCTCTCCGGTGTCGACGCCCCACGCGCGCTTCCCAGAAAATCATAGGGCCGGAC
>DAIRUD010000056.1:0-9681 GCA_036803565.1 Synergistaceae bacterium
CGCGCCGACGTCCGCGGCCTTGGTCTAGATCCCGCCGCCGACGCGCGCAAAGAGCGCGATGGAGCTGGCGCCGAAGCCGAACGCCGTGATGGCCTCAACATCCCCAAACACCAGATATGCGCCCAGGACGCCCAGAATGCCCACGCCGACCACGGTCATGCCCATGACGCTGCCGCCCTTGAAGGCGATGCCCAGCGCCTCGTTCATGCCCTTGAGCGCGGCGAACGCCGTCTTGCCGTTGGCGCTCGTGGCGACCCGCATGCCGACGTAGCCGGTGAACGCGCTGCACAACGCGCCCGCCACGAAGCAGACGGCGCTCGGCACGCCCAGATAGAACCCGAGGAGCGCCCCGACGATAATCACAAAAAAGACGAGGGCCTTGTACTCCCTGTACAGAAAAGCCATCGCGCCGCTCTGAATGATCGACGACAGCTCACGAACCTTCTCGTTCTCGACCTGATAGGAGGAAATCTTTCCCGACGAAAAAATTGCGTATCCCAGTGCCAACACGGCAGTGACCACGATAGCGATGTGCATTTGCGAAAACTCCATGACGATCACGAAACCCCCTTCAACGAATCCGACGATCATGCCGATAAACCTTGCGCCCACTTCTCCACGGAACGCGGAATTGTGCCTGCCGATCACCTCGCATTGCTCAATCGATCGATACCGTATAAAGACCGCGAAAACGCCGCATCACGGAAATCCTGCGGTTTCGCACACGACCGTTATTGTCCAGTAGCCGCCTCGGACGATTGCACATTATAGGTGATTGCGGGAAATAGTGGAAGGGATTTATCGAAAAAAGCTGGTGATTTTTATACAATACAACGCAATTCAGCCAATCTCCTTCCGTTCCGAGCGGAGATAGACCCGCACGTCGCCGGAGACGTCCTCCACGCGATCGAGCTTCAGCGCCCCCAACATCCCCCGGATGCCGCCCGCGACGAAGTCGCAGATGAAATCCTTCATCGGCAGTTCCACGTCGTCGACGTAGACGCGCGCGCTTTTCCCGCCCGGCCGGACGCGCGCCGCGATCGCCTCGCAGAGGCGGTCGACCTCGTCCGCACCGTAACGCTCCCCCCCGTCTCCGGGGCCGTAGCGATCGTAGAGAGCGAAGATGCCGGGGAACGCGGGGCGCGGTTCTCCTTGGCGCAGCACCCAGATCTTGGGCAGGCGCAGCTCCTTCCCGCCCTCCAGGACGACCACGTCGGCGTCGGGAAAAAACCTGCCCGCGACGACGGCCGGGTCCGCGTGTGCCGCCTGCTCGCAAATCCCCTCCCAACGGAAGGAACGGTCGCCCCACAGCAGAGCGTCCACCCCCAGGGCCTCCGCCGCGCCCGTGTCGGTGGCGGGCTGGGAGGCGACGTACTCCTGGGTGCGCTTGATATAGCCCGTCCGGAAGCCGCGCGCGGTCAAGCGGGAGAGGAGCGCGCGGCAGAGCGTGCTCTTCCCGCTGTCCTTATAGCCGGACACGCAAATCAACCGCACGTCTTTTCATCCCCCCCGGCCGCCGGAGACCGCTCGGCGGTACCGAAGGCCGTTCCGCATTCGGGCACCATGACGATCAGGCGGTAGAGCTGCAGCAAAAAATACGTGACGGAGAGCACCAGCGGGCCGAGGAACAAACCCAGAAACCCCCAGGCGGAAATCCCGCCCAGCACGCCCGCGAAGATGAGCAGGATGTGCGCCTTGCTCCCCTCCGAGATGAACAGGGGGCGCAGGATATTGTCGATGGAGCTCACCACGGCCAGCCCCCACAAGAGCAGCATCACGCCCTCCCGCATGTTGCCGTGCACGAAGAGGTAGATCACGCCCGGCACCCAAATGATCGGCGTCCCCACGAAGGGCAGCATGGCGAAGAAGAACATCAGCGCGCCGAAGAGGACCGGGTTGCCCAGCCCGACGAACCACCAGCCGAGGCCGCCGAGCGTGCCCTGGATGCCGGCGGTCATGATGATCCCGTAGAAGATCGCGTACAGCATCTGGCGGGAACGCAGGAAAAAGGCGTCCTTGGCCTCGCAGGAGAGCGGCAGGATGTCCCGGATGAACTGCAGGATCCGGTGGCCGTCGACGGTGAGGAAGAACGACCCCACCGTGATCACCAGCAGCGTGTAGGCGATCTTGAAGGCGTTGCCCAGCAACTCGCGGGAGAGGCGGGTCATCAGCGTCGCCAGGATGCCCGAGACGTTCGACACCAGATCGTTCCAGACCGGCAGGTTGACGAAATCCGGCACCCGGGAAAAAATCCAGTCCAATTGCGGCAGCGCCAGGATCTCCCGCAGCGGGACCTCGCGATTCCCCGGAAACCACTCGACGAAGAACTGGTACAGGCGGCCCAGCTCCCGGGTGATCGCGATCCCCGCCCCGATCATCGGCAACACCAGCAAAAAGAGGATCAGCGCCGTGTTGATCGCCGCCGCAAGGTAGGGAAAGCGGCCCCGGAACACCCTGCGGTAGATAAACCTGTACACCGGATACATGAAGAAGGAGAGGACGGCCGCCCACGACAGCGCCGAGGACAACGGATAGAGAACCCACAGCCCCAGCAGCAGAAACAGGCAGAGCAGGGCGACGAAGGGTATCGAACTGCCCCGTATCCTCTGAATGATATTGTCGTCGTGTCCCTCGCCCAAGGTCGTTCCCTCCTCTCGCCGAACTACGCACATCGCCGCGCCATCCCCACCGCGGATTGTGCGGCTCGTCCCTCCATTTTCGCAGGGGGCGATTCCTCGCCATCGCCTTGCCGATCACCCCGCCATAGAAGGTCGGTTCCACAGCACATGAAAGCTACCACATCATCGAATCCGCGTAAAGCAGGCTTTGCGCGGCGCAGTCGCCACCGCCGCCGCGGCCGGGGCGGTCGTGCGTCGGCAAACGATGTAGCCAAAGGCGGAACTCCTGTGATATGATTGTATGTGGGGCAGTATTTTCGCCCCTCACCATAGAAATGTATCCGAGGTAGGGAAGAAACATGAAGAAGATCGCCACGAACAAAGACAACGTCGAGCGGACCGAAGCGCCCCGCACCGTAGCGGAGAGCACGCCGCTGATCAAAGTGCCCGTCCGCGTCCTGCCGGAGAGCGAGGGCATCGTGGCCAGCGAGGTGGTCTCCAAGGACGGCGCGGTCATCCTGCCCGCCGGCATCAACCTCTCGCTCTTCTCCTCCTCGATGGAAAAAATCGTCAAACGGATCGAGGCGCAGGGAATCGAATGGGTCTACCTCCACGCCCCCCAGCAGCTGTCGGAGGAGGACATCGACATCATCATCGACAAGGTCTACTCCCAGGGGGACAACGCGCCGATCAGCAAGGAGAAGGCGAAGAACGTCATCAAGGAAGTGGACACCCTGTTCCACACCATCCGGGATGACGAGCTCAGCCCGGAAATCGTCTCCTCGCTCTCGAACATGGGCGTCGACCTCGCCGAGGACCTGGTCCGCAACCCCTCGGTCGCCTTCTCCCTGGGCAAGGTGCACGAGGCCGACGAGTACACCTTCGTGCACTCCTTCAACGTCGCCGTCCTGACCGGCTACCTCGCCAACCGCATGCACCCCGGCGACCGGACCTTCATCAACAAGATGGTCCTCGGCGCCCTGCTGCACGACACCGGCAAGGCCAAGATCCCCACGGACATTCTGAACAAACCCGGCCCGCTCACGCAGGAGGAGTTCCAGATCATGAAGGGACACCCCAAACTGGGCATCGACCTGGCGCGCGAGGTCGGCGTCTCCGACCCCGATATTCTGGCGGTCATCGGCGGGCACCACGAGAAATGGTCCGGAAAGGGCTACCCCGACGGGACGAGCGGCACGCAGATTCCCGAGGCGGCGCGCATCTCGGCCGTGGCCGACGTCTTCGACGCGCTGACGGCGAAACGGGTCTACAAGAGTTCCATGTCCTCGCGCAACGCCATCACCATCATCCTCAAGGACGCCGGCGTCCACTTCGACGTCAAGATCGCGCGGGAACTCCTCACCAGCATCGGCCTCTACCCCCCGGGCTCCATCGTCGCACTCTCCGACGGCCGCGTCGGCGTCGTGGTCTCCGGCGGCGGGCGGGATCTCGTGCGTCCGCTGATCCTGCTGAAATCCTCCATGCGCAAGGACGGGGAGCCGATCTTCATCGATCTCAAAACCGCCAAGGACCTCTGCATCGCCCGCTATCTCGGCCACGGCGACAAGCGCGACATGGAGTACTAGCGGGAAAGCGGGACCGGCGATCCCGCTCCGCGCGCAGGGCGACCGTCTTCATCCCGCACCTGCGCGAGAAGGGAAGGTCAGAGGTTGCTCAGTTCGTCCTGCTCCACGAGGCGGATTCCCTTCGCGACGAGCACGTCGGCGGCGGCCCGGTTGTCCTCCACCCGGAAGATCATATAGGCGCAATCCTTATTCTTGCCGCCGAGAAAGGCGTACGTATACTCGATGTTGATATCGTTCTCCTGCAAGAGGGAGAGGATGTGGGTCAATCCGCCCGGCTTATCCGGAATGGCGACCGCGAGCACCGGCGTGATGTTGAGAACGTACCCCGCCCGCGCCAAGGCCTCCGCGGCTTTGTCCGGGTCGTCCACGATCAGGCGGAGGACGCCGAACTCGCTGCTTTCCGCCATGCACAGCGCGCGCATGTCGATCTTCTGTCGCGACAGCGCGTCGGTCAGGTTCAACAGAGCGCCCGGCCGATTTTCTACAAATACGGAAACCTGCTTTACGGTCATCGCGGAACCCCCCTTTATATTTTGCGCCGGTCGATGATGCGGACGGCTTTTCCTTCGCTGCGGGCGATGGTCTTCGGGGCGACCAGGGTGACCTTCGCCGAGAGGCCCAGCATGGAACGAAGCTGCTCCACCAGGTGATTTTGGCGTGCGGAAACCTCTCCCACCTTGTCGGTGAACATTTCCTGCGTCATCTCGACCTGGACTTCCAGCGTGTCGGTATAGTTGACGCGGTCGACGACGACCAGGTAATTCGCCGGATAACCCTGGTTGAGGAGGACGGTTTCGACCTGGGAGGGATACACGTTGACGCCGCGGATGATCAACATATCGTCCGTGCGTCCGCGGGGCTTCGCCATCCGCATATGGGTGCGGCCGCACGGGCATTTTTCCCGCGAGAGGACGCAGATGTCCCTGGTGCGGTAGCGCAGCATGGGAAAGGCTTTCTTGGTCAGGCAGGTGAACACGAGCTCGCCCTCGCTGCCGGGCGGCAGCGGTTCGCCGGTATCGGGGTCGATGATCTCGGCGAGGAAGTGGTCCTCGTTGATGTGCATGCCGTCCTGCACGGAGCACTCGAAGGAAACGCCGGGCCCGGAGATCTCGGTAAGGCCGTAGATGTCGTAGGCTTTGATGCCCATGCTCCTCTCGATCTCCCTGCGCATCTCCTCGCTCCACGCTTCCGCGCCGAAGATTCCCGCCTTCAGCGGGATATCGTCGGGCGTGAGACCCATCTCCCTCATGGTTTCGCCGATGAAGGCGGCGTAGGAGGGCGTGCAGCACAGCAGGGTCGCGTTGAGATCGCGGATAAACGCGATTTGCCGCTCGGTATTGCCGGAGGAGGTCGGAATGGTCAGGCAACCGACCTTGTGAGAGCCGCCGTTCAGTCCCGGTCCTCCGGTAAAGAGGCCGTAGCCGTAGGAGACCTGGCAGACGTCCTCGTCCGTCGCTCCGGCGGCGACGATGGCGCGGGCGCAGCAATCCTCCCAGAGGTCGATATCCCCCTGCGTATAAAACGCGACCACGCGCTTCCCGGTGGTGCCGGAAGTGGACTGGATCCGAACGCAGTCCCTCAGCGGCGCGCCCAACAGGCCGTAGGGGTAGGCGTCGCGCAGGTCGAACTTGGTGATGAAGGGGAGCTTCCGCACGTCGTCCGCGGATTGGATGTCGTCCGGGACGACGCCCCGTTCCTTCATCTTTTCCCGATAGTACGGGACGTTGTCCCAGACGTGACGCACCTGCGCGACCAGGCGCTCGCTCTGCCAGGTTTCGATTTGTTCCCGGGACGCGCATTCGATCTCGGGCTGATAGTAACGTTCCATTTTCTTTCTCACAAATCCTTTCCTACGCCATGCACTCCAGCAATTCAGCCGCCGAGAACAACGACGCTTCGTATGCGATCGCATCAACGCAATGCACATTGTAATATTCCTTTTTCGCGGTAGGAACTACCGGCGGGGCATGACGTTTGCTTTCAGGACCAGTACGCCTTAATCAGAGTTTTCATCGCCGTTTTCAACTGACTTCATGTCATGCGAGAATTGCTTCTTTCCATATTTGAATTTTTTCATCCAGCGTTTTCGAAGCAAAGGCGTGCGCCATTCCATAAAATGCCCTTCGGCGGCCGTTACTCCCACTCGATCGTCGCGGGCGGCTTGCCGGTCACGTCCATGGCCACGCGGCCTACAGCCGGAACCTCGCCGCAGATGCGCTTGACGACGCGGTCGATCAGATCCCACGGCAGATGCACGGATTCCGCCGTCATCGCGTCCAACGAGGCGACGGCGCGCAGCACGACCGTCTCGCCGTAGGTGCGGACGTCCCCCGCGACACCGACGCTCTTCACGGGCAGCAGGACGCAGAACGCCTGCCAGATCTCGTCGTACAGCCCGGCGGCGCGAATCTCCTCGACGAAGATCGCGTCCGCCTCGCGCAGCGTGTCCAGCCGCGCGCGCTCGAGTTCCCCGAGGCAGCGAACCGCGAGGCCCGGACCGGGAAAGGGGTGCCGCTTCAGGAAGTGCGCGGGGATATCGAGATAGGGGCCGATCTTCCGCACCTCGTCCTTGAACAGCTCCCGCAGGGGCTCCAGCAGCTTCATCTCCATGTCCTCGGGCAGGCCGCCGACGTTGTGGTGGCTCTTGATCACGTCGCCGCCCGCCGTGCCGCTCTCGATCACGTCGGGGTAGATCGTCCCCTGCAGCAGCCACTGCGCGCCGCCCAGGCGCTCCGCCTCCTCCTCGAACACGCGCACGAAGAGCTCGCCGATGACCTTGCGCTTCCGCTCCGGATTCGTCTCGCCCTTCAACGCGGCGAGGAAACGCTCCGAGGCGTCGACGTGGTGGACCCGCAGGTTCAGCTTCCTGTACATCTCCAGCACCTGCTTCGCCTCGTCCTTGCGCATGAAACCGTGGTCGACGAAAATACAGTCCAACCGGTCCCCGGCGACCTTCGACACGAGCACCGCGGAGACCGTCGAATCGACGCCCCCCGACAGGCCGCAGACGATGCGGTCCGTCTCCCCGATCCGCGCGGCGATCTCCACCAGCGAATCCTCGACCCAGTCCCCCAGCTTCCAGTTGGGCTCGCAGCCGCAGATGCGGAAGACGAAGTTCGCCAGTATTTCCTTTCCGAATTCCGTGCTCTCCACCTCCGGGTGGAACTGCACGCCCTGGATGCGCCCGTCGGGCATGGCGAAGCCCGCGCAAGACTCCGATTCGCTGGCGGCGAAGCGCACCGCGCCCGCCGGCGGGGCGACGACCTCGTCCCAGTGGCTCATCCAGACGTCGATCCGCTCCGGAACGCCGTGCAAGAGCTCCGTCCCGGCCGCCGCGTCGAAGGCGACGCCAGTGCGCCCATACTCCCCGAGCTTGCCCTTGCGGACATCTCCCCCCAGCATGTGGGCGATCAGCTGCATCCCGTAACAAATGCCCAACACCGGCACGGACCCGTCGAGCAACGATGGATCCAGCCGCGGCGCATCCGACCCCGAGACGCTGCGCGGCCCCCCGGAGAGAATGACGCCCTTGGGGCGCGCCGCACGGATGCGCTCCAGCGGGGCGTTCCACGGCACGATTTCGCTGTAGACCTCGAACTCGCGCACGCGGCGCGCGATCAACTGCGTATATTGGGATCCGAAATCCAGGATCAGAATTCCTCCGGTATGTCCGTCGTTTTTCATCTCAAGATGGGCGCAACGCCCCACCCCACCTTCCGTTCAGTATCGCGTCATACCCTGCGAGTATGACATAAATGGAAAAAAAATGCGAGACGCCGCGGCGGAACCCCGCCGGTACAAAAACGGCATGCCCCCGCCTGTCACGTTCCGCCTCCGCGCACCCCGTCTCGACACGCTTCCGGCAAGCGCCGCGCGCAAAGCATTCCCAACCGGGGCAAGTTATGATATCCTTTATCAATCGTTATTTCGGCTGCACACAATACATCGATTTCATGAACAAAAATTACATTTCAATATTTTCTTTGCAAAACAAAGAATATCGATCTGTGTGCCGTCGTTCTTATCTTCATCTCTTCATCCATCCTGATAGGGAAAGGTGCGTGGTTGGTGTGGGTCATTCCGGAGAGAGAGAGCAGTGGGGCAGCAGAATCGGCTTTATCGTGGCGGCGGCGGGCTCCGCGGTCGGGTTGGGGAACGTATGGCGTTTCCCCTACCTCGTGGGCATGAACGGAGGCGCGGCGTTCGTCGTCGTCTACATCGCCCTGGCGGTAACCGTGGGGGTCACCGTCATGCTGGCGGAGTTCTGCATCGGGCGCGCCTCGCAGCGCAACTCCGTGGGCGCGTTCAAAATCCTCGCCAAAAACCCGCTCTGGCAGGTCGTCGGCTGGATCGGCCTGTTGGTCGGCGGCTTCATCATCCTCTCCTACTACGGCATCATCGCCGGCTGGACGATCAAGTACACGATCGGCAGCCTGACCGGCATGATGGAGGTCGCCGCGACGGGCGGCAGCAAGGGCGCGCTCACCGCCTTCCTCAAGGACAGCAAGGCGGTCGTCGCCTACCAGGTGATCGCCATGGCCATCACCACCACCATCGTCGCCGGGGGCGTCGGCAAGGGCATCGAACGCGCCTGCAAGATCTTGATGCCCACGCTCTTCGGCCTGTTGATCATCCTGATCATCCGTTCGGTGACGCTCGAGGGGGCGGCGGCGGGCATCTCGTTCTACCTGAAACCGGACTTTTCCAAGCTGACCAGCAAGAGCATCCTCGACGCCCTCGGGCAGGGCTTCTTCTCCCTCTCGCTGGGCATGGGCATCATGGTCACCTACGGCAGTTATATCCCGAAGAATGAAAAGCTGCCGCACAGCGCGTTGATGGTGTTGGGTCTGGATACGTCGATCGCCTTCCTTGCGGGGCTCGCAATCTTCCCCGCCGTCTTCGCCATGGGCGTGCAGCCGGAACAGGGCGTCGGCCTGACCTTTGTCACCCTGCCGGGCGTCTTCGCCAAGATGCCCTTCGGCGGCTTCTTCTCCGCCGCGTTCTTCCTGCTGCTCTTCTTCGCCGCCATCACCTCGATGATGTCGTTGCTCGAGGTCGCGGTCTCCTTCATCATGGACGAGTTCCGCATCGGCCGCAAACAGGCGGCCTGGGGCGGCGGCGCTTTCATCACGCTGCTCGGCGTCCCCTCGGCGATTTCGCTGGCCGGCTCGCCGCAGCTCTTCGGCATGCCCTTCTTCGACTTCATGGACTACATCTCCAACAACATCTTCATGCCGCTCTGCGCCATCGGCATCTGCCTTTTCGCCGGTTGGGCCTGGGCGGAGGAGGCGCGCAAAGAGGTTACCAACGACGGGCTCGTCCCCTTCGGCATGCGCGATATCTGGCTCTTCAGCCTCCGCTTCTTCGCACCGGCCGCCATCGCCGTCATCCTGGTCAAGGGGATCTGACCGCAATCCCGCATCGTGCCGCCCCCACGGCGCACGACCGAGAAAAACGCATCGGCGGCCGACAACCCG
>DAIRUD010000057.1:0-9621 GCA_036803565.1 Synergistaceae bacterium
CCCGGCGGTTGGCGCTCCGCCGGGCGCGAGGGGAGTGTTAAAATGAAGGCGCGGCAAGGCTGCGATACGAGGGGGGTATGTCCATGCGCGAGGTAGATCCCGAGCTTTTGAAGGCGTTTCATATGATGTGGGACCATTTTCCCGAACCGTGCCGGCTGATTCACCGAAGCCGCGAGGTGGTTGCGATGAACCCGCCGTGCGCGGCGATTCCCCGGGAGGTCGGAAGCATCTGCGCGCAGGAGCCGCCGCTGGAAAAACACCGGGGCTGCCGGGCGGGCGAGGCGCTGGAAACGCACCGGGCGCAGACGCTGTACGGACGCAGGGCGGACGGCACGGAGGCGACGGCGTACTGGCTTCCCGTCGACGGATATCCCGATTTCTACGTCCATTTCGCGATCCGCCGGGCCCGCGACCCCGAATAACCGGGGAGGTTCTCGGCTGCCGTTGTCGGGGTGCGTGTGTGATATCCTGAGTGCGGAGGGGATTTGCAGATGATCGATTTCATCGGACCGGTGGAGCAGGTTCAGTTCGCACGACGCGGAAAGTGGGAGGAAGCTTTGGTCGTCGATCGTTCCGACGGCGACCCGGCCTGCACGTTTCTTCGCTGGGTTTCGTCCGGGCAGGGCGAGTTCGCCGCCGAATTTTTCGGGCGCTGTTCCGGGGGCGCGGCGTTCTGGGGCATGCGCTTCGCGGAGGCGGAGATGGACCGCTGCGTCGCCCTCGCGGAAATTATCAAGTGCGCGCTGCGCGCGGAGCGGGCGATGGCGGACTGCGTCGAGAAGGCCGGGCGCCTGGCGGGCGGCGCTCTGTTCGCGGGTGAACTGGACTATCTCGAACTCGGCATGTTGAACGCCTGGCAGACCTTCGGCCCGCTCAGTTTCTGGAACAAGGGGAGCGCGCAGGGTATGTCGGAAGCCTTCGAGCGCTGTCTTCCCGGGGATGCGCGTTTCGGGCATCCGACGGCGGCCCCCATCGCCCTGGAGGCCGCCTATGCGGCGCCCGTCCCACACTGGCTCGGGTTTCCGGTGTCGCAGCGGGCGGACGACGGAGAGCGCGCCTGGCGGATGGACCTTGCGCTGGTGCGCACCTATATTCGCGCCTTGGAGGAGAGAAAGGAGGGTGCGCAATCGTGAATCTTCCCGTCATTACGGTCGGCCGGGAGTACGGCTCCGGCGGCCGGTGGATCGCGCAGCATGTGGCGGAGGCCCTGGGGCTTCCCTTCTACGACAACCGCCTGATCGTCATGGCGGCGGAGCGCAGCGGCCTGTCGGAGGACTTCGTCCGCAACGTGGAGGAGCATCGCTCCAGTCTCTTCCTCTATAATATGTATTTCAGCGCCGGTAACCTGCCGGTGCACGATCAGGTCTTCATCGCGGAGGCGCAGGTCATCCTGCGTGTCGCCGAGGAGGGGCCCTGCGTCATCCTCGGGCGGTGCGCCGACTACGTCCTGCGCGAGCGGGAGAACTGCCTGCACGTCTTCGTCCACGCCCCTCTGGAGGCGCGCGTGAGGCGGGCCGAGCGCGAGTACGGGGTGCCGGGCGACGCCCGCGCCTTCGTCGCCAAGTACGACAAGGCGAGGGCGTCGTACTACAATCATTTCACGACCGAAAAGTGGGGGCACACCCGGAACTACCACCTGACGATCGACAGCAGCATCGGGCTGGCCCGGGCGGCGGAGACGATCCTCGCGGCCGCTCGTTGCGGCGAAGAGGGGAGGGAAGCGCGATAGCAGCGGAGGAGATCGAACGACAGCCCGCGTCGCAGAAGCTGGGCACCATGCCCGTCAACCGCCTGCTGCTCTCCATGTCCCTGCCGATGGTCCTCTCCATGCTCGTGCAGGCGCTTTACAACATCGTCGACAGCCTGTTCGTGGCGCGGATCGGCGAGGACGCCCTGACGGCGGTGTCGCTGGCCTTCCCCGCGCAGATGCTGATGATCTCCGTCATGGGCGGAACCGGCGTCGGCATGAACGCGTTTCTCTCCAAGAGCCTGGGGGAGCGGAACTGGCGCAGGGCCAACCGCATCGCCGCCAACGGTCTGTTTCTGGCCTTCGCCTCCTTCCTGGTCTTCGCCGCGATGGGGGTTTTCCTCGCGGGGCCGTTTTTCGCCGTGCAGACGGATCACCCCGTCATCGCCGGGGAGGGCGCGCGCTACCTGCGCATCTGTTATCTCTTCTCCATCGGCCTCGTCTTTCAGATGCTGTGCGAGCGCCTGCTGCAAGCGACGGGCAAGACGCTGCTCTCGATGTACGTGCAGCTTCTGGGGGCGCTGACGAACATTGTGCTCGACCCCCTGCTGATCTTCGGCCTGCTCGGCTTTCCGCGCCTCGGTGTGGCGGGGGCGGCGATCGCGACGGTCGTCGGGCAGATCGCGGCCGCCGGCTTGGCGGTGTACCTCAACGTGACGCGGAACGGGGAGATCCGTCCGCGCTGGCGCGGATTTCGCCCGGAGCCCCTGATCATCGCCAAGATCTACTCCGTCGGCGTGCCCTCCATCGCCATGGCGTCGATCGGGTCGATCATGGTCTTCGGCCTGAACAAGATCCTGATCGGTTTTTCCTCGACGGCGGCGGCGGTGCTCGGCGTCTACTTCAAGTTGCAGAGCTTCGTCTTTCTGCCGGTCTTCGGCCTCAACAACGGCATGGTGCCGATCATCTCCTACAACTACGGCGCGCGGAACCGCGAGCGCCTGATCCACACCATCCGCCTCGGCGTCCGTTACGCCACCGGGGTCATGGTGCTGGGGTTCGCCGTCTTCCAGCTGCTGACGCCGCAGCTCCTCGCCATCTTCGACGCCTCTCCGGCGATGCTTGCGATCGGCGTCCCCGCGCTGCGCAAGATCAGCCTGAGCTTTCTCTTCGCCGGTTTCTGCATCTGCACCCTGACCGTCTGTCAGGCGCTCGGGCACGGCCTGCTCAGCCTCGTCGTCTCCCTGGTGCGGCAGCTGGTCGTGCTGCTTCCGGCGGCGTGGCTGCTGGCGCGCATCGGCGGCCTCCCGGCGGTGTGGTGGTCCTTCATCATCGGCGAGCTCTTCTCCGTCGGCCTCTGCGCCTGGTTTCTGCGCAGGATCCACAGAGAGGAAATCGCCGCGCTCGGCGACGCGCCGGAGTGCTGAAGCCGCCGCGCACCCGCTGTGCTATGATGAGGGCGACAAGGGGGTGTGCGGTATGAAGTTCGTACATGTGGCGAACCGGATCTATGCGAACGACGAAAGCGGCAGGCTGCTCGCGGAGGTTACCTTTCCGGCGGTCGGCCCCGACGAGGTGGAGATCGATCATACGTTCGTCGATCCCTCGCTGCGGGGGGGCGGCGTGGCCTCGCGGTTGATGGAGGAGGCCTACGAGGAGATCCGGCGGCAGGGCAAGCGCGCCCGCGCGACCTGCCCCTACGCGGTGCGCTGGTTCGAGAAGCACGCGGAGAAGCGCGACATCCTGGCCTCCTGAAATCCTGACAAAGCCGTCGTCTTGCGCGCCGCGGGGTTCCGCCGTCGTGGCGCGCGGAGATGCCCGCCGACGGCGGCGCATCGCGGGAACATGCCGGATGATGCTTGCGAGGGCCGTTGCCGGAGGTTCGACATGCTTGAGAGAAAATTGGAGGTTTTCCTGGCCGTGGCTTTGTCGAAGGGATTTGCCAAGGCTGCGGAGATGCTGAACGTCACCCCCTCCTCCGTCAGCAAGGAGTTGAAGCTGCTGGAGGAGGAGCTGGGGATGTTGCTGGTGGACCGCCAGAAGGGCGTCAAGGGGACCAAGCTGACCCCGGCGGGCGAATCCTTCCTGCCGCTGGCTCTGAAGTGGCAGGAGATCCAGCGGGAGATCGCCAATTCCCGCAGGACGCAGCCGGCCCATTTCCTGAGCATCGCCGGTTGCGAAACCGCCGTCAACAACCTGCTGCCGGACATCTTCAACGACCTGCTCGACAACGACCCGCCGGTCCTGCTGGAGATCGTCGCCGATCCCACGGACATGCTTTATGAAAAGGTGGAGACGCGCGAGGTCGACGTCGCCTTTGTCGTTCATTTGCAGGACTCCAAGCTGGTGAAGATCACCCCGGCGTTCAAGGACGAGATGATCGTGGCGCGATACGAGGAAGAGGCCGACCGGCAGCCCGAGCGGGAGATCGGCCTCATCTCCCCGGAGGAACTCGACCCCGACAAGGAGTTCTACAACCCCTGGTCGCCGGAGCTGCGGCTTTGGCACCAATCCATCTGGAACTCGGAAACCCCGCAGAGAACCCGCCTGATGACGGCCTACCTTGTTCCCCGAATGCTGGATCGCAGGGGGCGCTGGGCGATCGTTCCCAAATGCGCGATGGCGGACTATAAAAGCATGCGCCCCGAGATCGGTTTTTACCGGCTGACCTCCCCGCCGCCCTTCCTGATTTATTACCATATCACGCACAAGAATCCGAAAATCAGCGCCATGCGCGGGCTCGACATCCTGAACGGCGTGCTGCGGAGGCACGGTTTTTTCGACATGGACTGAGCGCACGGTCTGCCGTGCCGCGCCGAGCCCGCTCGCCGGAGGCCCTCCTCTCCGCGCATCCCGACGCCATCCGGGCGATACATGGAGAAACGTCGTTCTTCCATAAAAAGGAACGGAAGTATCGGTTTTCCGTTTGCCAATCCAAGACCGATGACGCGCCGAACGAAAGATCGATCGGTTGTATGTGCGCGCATGGAATATGTGACGCGACGGGCAGGCATCTTTGCGGGCGCGAGACGCTGTTTGGGGGTTGACATATTCCGGTTCGAGACGATTTTTGCCCAATCCGCGCCGTGCCGCTTCGGTGCTTGCCTAAGGGACTAAGTGAGAAAAACGCACTTTTATTGTCTCGACTCGTCGCTTTCCCTTTCCTCGAAACCTTGGTATAGTTGCGCCGTCGAACACATCCCGCAACAGTAATTTCAAAGTCGTTTGAGAGACGCCATGACGGAATAAACCCTCCCCAAGGGGATTTATTTCCGCCGCATGTCCTTTGCCCGTCGCCGGCAAATTGTCGCGAAGGGAATGCGGCGGTCGCGATGCGACGGATGCGCGTTTTGCCGAGGTGCGGCCTGCGGGATCTCATCCACGGAGAGAGGGGGCGATAACGGTAGATCGGCATTGAGATGTTGCGTTGTGGAGAAAGGGTTCCACGGGGGCTTGCTCCGTCGGCGGGGTGTGGGGCGGACCCTCGCGAAGTGAAGAAGTTTTCGCGTTTTGGCGGGAGAAGGGCGGATTTCGTCCGGACGGGTAAGTGTGAAGGAGGAAAAAGGAATGCGTCGATCGATAAAAATGGAATTGCTTTTCGTCGTTATGTTTTTGTTCTGCTTTGCGGGGACGGCATTCGCGGCGAGGCCGCTGAAGATGTACGCCGCCTATCCCGAGGACAGCATCCTGACCATCGGCTACTTCAAGGCCGCCGACGAAATCCGGGAGAAGACCGAGGGGCGCGTCAATATCAAGGTTTTCCCGGGCGCACAGTTGGGGAGTTACGAGGACGTCATCGAGGAGATCCGCCAGGGCACCATCGAATTCGGCGCGACCTGGCTGACCAAGCGCTATGACGAACGCCTCGATATCCTGAACCTGCCCGGCTATGGGGCGCTCGGTTATGCGCGGCTGGAGAAGATCTGCTACAGCAAGGATTCCCCCCTTCCCACCTATGTGGCGGACGTCCTTCGCTCCATGAACGTCGTGAGCCTCGGCGCCTGGCCGGAACCGTACGCCACGTATGCGTTCATCAAGGGCAAGCGCCCGGCGAACCTGACGGATTTCGAGAATAAGAAGACGAACATCCGCGTCCCGCACATGCCGCTTTACCGGGATGCGGCCATCACGATGGGCTACCAGACCGTCACGATCGATTACTCGGAGGTCTTCAACTCGATGCAGACGGGGCAGGTGGACGGGACGACCGGCATCACCCTCGAAGTGCTCTACCTGGTGGCCAAGGATATCGTCAAGCACATCGACTATAACCGCTTCCACGGAAACCCCTGCTGGCTGCTCGCGAATCAGGAGATGCGGGAATCCTTCTCCGAGGAAGACCGCAAGATCGTCGCGGACACCTTCGAAAAATGGTCGCGGGATACCCTCGCCCAGCTGGACAAGTTGGACAACGACTATAAAAAGAAACTGGAGGAAGCGGGCATCGAGGTTTATGTGCACAGCGACGAGAACTACATCGCCCAGGCCCGGCACATGCGCAAGGAGATCTGGCCGAAGTACTACGGGATATTCGGCGAGCAGTTTCTGAAAGATTTCGACGCCTACGTTACGTCGATGGAAGACGATCGATGAGAGGGGCGGGGCATGTCCGGCGCTATGCCGGGCATGCCGTCCCATACCGGACGGGAGGTGCCTCATGGAACGAACCAACGATTGGGTGAACCGGGTCATGGCTTCCCGGTTGTGGAAGATCCTTCTTATCGCGCAGAAAGCCGTGATGCTCGTCACCACGGTGACGATGCTCGCGATACTGGGCGCCGTCGTCTTTACCCGCTACGTGTTCCACGTCGATTTCTACGGCTACGATGAGATCGTGCTGGTGAGCGCGTTCTGGATGTATTTCATCGGCGCGTCCTACGGGATGAGCAAGGAGGAGCACGTCAGGGCCGACATCGTCGCCATGATGCTCAGCGAAAAACAGCGCGCCTTCTGCAAGGCCCTCGCGGGCGTCATCCAGGCGCTGCTCAACGCGGCCGTCGTCGTCCTCGCCTGCCAGATGGTCCTGCGCTCCGTCAAGACCTGGCCGGTCACGACGTCCTGGAATATCCCCTATCTCATCCCCCAGACGTCGATCCTCGCCGGATTCCTCATCACCGGCTTTTACCTGTGCGTGTTCGCCGTCAGGGATATCGGCCGATACCGCGCCCTCGCCAAGGGGAGATAGCCATGCTGGTCATCCTGATCGCAGTCGCAATCATCATCGTCGGGCTGCTGCTGGGGCTGTACATTCAGTATTCGTTCCTGGCCGCGACGTTCTTCCTGGTGGCGGCGCTGGGGTATAAAACGAGCTTTCTTTTGACGTACGGCTACGGCGTCGTCAACTCGCTGGTCCTCCTCTGCGTCCCCCTCTTCATCGCCGTTGGGCTGCTGATGAACGAGAGCGGCATCGGCAAGAGCCTCGTCGATTTCGTCGACATCTTCGTCGGCCGCGTCAAGGGCGGCTTGGCGATCGTCGCCGTCGTCGCCTCCGCCGCCTTCGGCTCGATCGCCGGGAGCAGCCTGGCCACGCTCTCCTGCATCGGTTCGATCATGCAGCCGCGCTTCGAGGAGGCGCGCTACGGCCGCGGCTTCACCTCGGCGCTGGTCACCTGCGCGGCGCCGCTGGGGCTGCTCATCCCCCCCAGCGCCCACATGATCCTCTACTCCTGGTCCGGCCGCCAATCGCTGCTCGCCTGCTTCCTGGCGACGGTCGGCCCGGGGCTGTTGCTGGTCTTTCTCCTCTCCCTCACCAGCTACGTCCTGCTGCGGAACGACCCCTACATCACCACGCGGGAACGGATGCCCTATGCCGATTTCATGCGGATGTCCGTCAAGCGGACGGGCAGCGCCTTCCCCGCGCTGCTGATGCCCATCATCGTGCTGGGCGGCATCTACGGCGGCTATTTCACCCCCACGGAGGCGGCGGCCATCGCCGTCATCTACACCATCCCGGTGGGGTTTTTCGTCTACAAGAAGCTGACGCTGCGCAACCTCGCCGAGACGTTGCTGGAGACGGCCTCGACGACCGGCATCATCATGGTCATGATCTTCTGCATCATGATGCTGAGCCGGATCTACATCATGGAGGACCTGCCGGGGCTGATGACCGACGCACTGATGAAGTTCTCCACCAACAAGAACGTGATTTTGCTGGGGACCAACATCATTCTCCTGATCATCGGCATGATCATGGACGACACCAGCGCCATCCTGCTCTGCTCGCCGATCTTCATCCCGGTGTTGCAGAACTACGGCGTGGATCCGGTCCATTTCGCGGCGATCATGGGGGTGAACATCGGCATCGGCCTGCTGACGCCGCCGACGGCCCCCTGCCTGTACTTCGGCTCGCGCGTCATGCGCACGCCGGTGGCCGACATGCTGCCGACGACGCTGAAACTGCTCTTTTTCGCCTGGCTGCCGACCCTGATCGCCGTGACCTATTTCCCGGCCCTCGCCCTCTGGCTGCCAAACCGCATCCTCGGCTGACGGAGCGCCCGGAACGGGGTTTCTTCGCGCGGATCGACACTGGATATTGCATCAAGAGACGGTTGATAACCGGCGCTGCAATCTGAAATCGGGAGGAATAAACTTGAAACCGACAATTGCCATCTTGAGCAACGAGGAAGTGCTCCAAATCGACGCCCTTTCCAGGGATATCCTGGAGCGGATCGGCTTCGTCTGCGAGGACGAGGAGGCGATCTCCATCTTCGCCGATCACGGCGCCCGGGTGGAGCGCGACACGAAAACCGTCCATATTCCGGGCGGCATGATCGACCGGGCCAAGGAGACCTTTCGCCCGGTGACGACGCTGTACGGCCGGGGCGAGCGAGAGCCGTTGCGGGTCGGCGGCGACAACGTGTATTTCGGTTCCACCGGCTTCGCGACCAACTACCTGGACGGGGAAACCGGGGAATACCGCTCCTCCACGTACGACGATCTGATCCGCATCATCCGCCTGGCCGACGTCCTGAATCCGCCGGATTACATCAACCCCAACGTCGGCCCGACGGACGTCGACCTCGACGTGGTCGATCTTCACGAGTTCAAGGCGCTGCTGATGAACACCACCAAGCACGTCCAGACGGAGGTGGCGAACCGGGATCACGCCCGCAAGATGATCAAAATGGCGGAGGTCCTGGACCGCGACGGCATCCATCGGGGAAAACCCTTCTTCTCGTTCCTGGTCACCCTGACCAGTCCCCTGCACCAGCGGCCGGATTCCATGCAGTTGATCATCGAGGGGGCGTCGAAGGGAATTCCGCTGTTCATCGAGTCCGGCCCGATGGCCGGTGCGACGTCTCCGGTGACGCTCTCGGACACCGTGGCGATCGCGAACGCGGAGGTCCTGAGCAGCATTCTGCTGGCGAAGCTCGTGAACCCCGACGCGCCCGTCATCTACGCCAGCTGGGCGCGGGTGCTCAACATGCGAAACGCCAACGTCAGCGTCGGCTGTCCCGAGTTCGGCATGCTGCGTATCGCCACCTCCCAGATGGGCAGATATTACGGCCTGCCCGTCGGCGGCGGCGGCAGCGTCACCGACGCCCAGTCGATCGACGCGCAGTTCGGCGTGGAGCTCTGTTCCACCAGCCTGCTGCCCGCGCTGGCGGGCACGAATATGGTGCAGTCGATGGGGCTTCTGGGCGGGATGAACGCGACGAGCCTGGAGACCCTGATGCTCGCCTCCGAGACGGCGAACTACGTGCGGCGGGTGTGCCGGGGTATCGAGGCCGACACGCCGGAAGCCGGCTTCGAGCGGATCTCGGAGGTGGGGCCGTGCGGTAACTTCCTGATGACGGACCACACCTGTCTTAATTTCATGAAGGAGTTCTGGATCTCGACGATTTTCGATTGTTCCCCGGTGAAGCAGGGGCGGGAGCATCTGGAGAAAAACGTCCTGGCCAACGCGCGCGCACAGATCGAAAAAAGCCTGCGGA
>DAIRUD010000058.1:0-9473 GCA_036803565.1 Synergistaceae bacterium
GCGACGCCGACCGGGTGCGCTGGCTTCTCGAACGGATGCACGGGGTTGCCGATCGCCGAGCTTGTTTCGTCGCCTGCATCGTGGTCGCCCCGCCGTCTTGCGGGCAGGAAGCGGGCGGGTGCTTCGCGGCCGAAGGGCGCTGCTGGGGGAGTCTCGCCCCCGCTCCGTCCGGAGGGCACGGTTTCGGTTATGACCCCGTCTTCGTACCGGACGGGTATGGAGGTACGTTCGGCGAACTCGATCCGCAGGTGAAGTCGCGCATTTCCCATCGGGCAATCGCCATGCGGGGTATGGCGCATATGGTCCCGTCTGTGATAAAATACCAATCCATGTCCGGGTTGATGGGTGACATGTGAACGGCTTTTTACTTCCGAGGGAGGGTTTCGAACTTGAAAGACGCACTTTCCGTTTTGTTCATCGTCCTGTGTTTCGCCCTGATGGGCATCATCCTCATGCAGCACCGCAAGAGCGGCGGTTTCTCCGGCAGCTTCGGCGGCGGCGGCACGCAGATGGATATGTCGGGAGGGTCCTGGCAGCGCATGACCTCCTTGACCAAGCTGACCGTGGTTTTGACGGCCCTCTTCATGTTTTTCTCCGTGTTGCTGGTGAAGCTGTAGCGAATGCGACGAGGCGACGGCTTGACCGGCCTCTTTTCTTCCAGTATAATTTTCCAGTTTGTCTATGGATAGATTCGTCGCTACCCCTACGGCGGCGTTTTTAGCAGAGGAGGAAGTTTGATAATGATCGGAACGCGCACATTTGTCGCCAAGCGCGAAGAGGTCGAGCGGAAGTGGTACGTGATCGACGCCGAGGACAAACACCTTGGCCGGCTCGCGGTACAGGTCGCTCGGATTCTCACCGGAAAACACAAGCCGACCTACACGCCGCACGTCGATACGGGCGATTTCGTCGTCGTCATCAACGCGGAGAAGGTCGCCCTGACCGGGAAAAAGCGCGAACAGTCTAAAATCTACAGCTACAGCGGTTATTCGGGCGGTTTGAAGTCCGCCACGTATGGCCAGGTGCTGCAGAAGCACCCGATCCGGCTGATCGAGAAGGTCGTCTGGGGCATGTTGCCCAAGACCAAGCTGGGTCGCGCCATGTACCGCAAGCTCAAGGTATATCCCGGACCGGCGCATCCGCACGCGGCACAGCAGCCGGAAGCCGTCGAGAGCTTCAAGTGGTAGGGAGGGGAACGCTTTTATGGATGTCGTGAATTATTGGGGAACGGGTCGCCGTAAGAACGCCGTGGCGCGCGTGCTGCTTCGCGTCGGCAACGGCAAGGTTACGATCAACAACCGCGAGGTGGAGGACTACCTGCCGCGCTTCTTTTGGAAGTCCCAGGCGATGGAACCGCTGAAGGTGGCGGGCGTCGAGGGCAAGGTCGACATCATCGTCAACGCCCACGGCGGCGGACTGACCGGTCAGGCCGGGGCCATTCGCATGGGTTTGGCGCGCGCCATTCTCAAGTTGAACCCCGAGGCGCGCCCCGTGCTGAAGAAAGCCGGGATGCTGCGCCGCGACTCCCGCATGGTCGAGCGCAAGAAGTTCGGCCAGAAGGGCGCGCGTGGGAAGAGGCAGTACTCCAAGCGTTAATTTTAACGACTTTTTTGTTTTCCCCTAAAAATCGGGGAAATTTCTCTGGCCTCTCGCCCGATTGTCGCTAGACTTTCGGAGAGAGCGCGTACAGGGGAGTAGTCGGCATCGCGCCTTGGGTGCGATGCGGCCAAATCAACAACACAGAATCCGACGGATTTCTGGTTTGGCTTTCAACGACAAGACCTGCGTTCGATCATCGGAACGCAGGTCTTGTTTGTTTTGGGGACGGTAAAACTAGACGATGGGGAGTGGTTGGTGTGGACAATCGCAATTGGCACAGCGAATCGCTGGACGATGTTATTGCCGCGCTGGGAACGGATACTGCGGGCGGCCTTTCGACGGCCGTGGCGGCGGAGCGCTTACGGTCGCACGGCCCCAACCTGCTGGACGAACGGCCGCCGCGCACGTTTTTACAGCGTTTCGCCGATCAGATGAAAGACGTCATGATCGTGATCCTGCTCGCCGCGGCCGGGATCTCGGCCGCGATTTCGGCGTATCACGTCCTGCAAGGCGGCGAGGCGGAGTGGGTCGAGCCCGCCGTGATCGTCCTCATCGTGTTGGTCAACGGCGTCCTCGGCGTTATGCAGGAGAGCCGGGCGGAGGCGGCGCTCGCCGCGCTACGGAACATGACCCGGCCGGTGACGAAGGTACGGAGGGAGGGCGTGGCGCGCGAGGTCCCGTCGGCGGACCTCGTCCCCGGAGATGTGATCCTCCTCGAAGCGGGCGACGTCGTACCGGCCGACGCGCGCCTGGTGGAGGGCGCATCCCTGAAGAGCGACGAGTCCGCCCTGACGGGGGAGTCCACGCCGGTCGAAAAGCATACGGCGGATACGGTGCCGACGGACGCGTCGATCGGCGACCGAACGAATATGGTATACGCGGGATCCTCGATTTCCTATGGCCGGGGCGAGGGCGTGGTCGTCGCGACCGGCATGCGCACCGAGATGGGGCGGATCGCCTCCCTGATTGCCGGCGAGGAGAACGCGGCGACGCCGTTGCAGGAGAAACTCGCGCGGCTCGGGAAGGTTCTCGGAGTAGGCGCTCTGTTGATATGCGCCGTCATCTTCGCGATCGGCGTATGGGAAAAGCTTCCGCTGCTGGATATGTTCATGACCGCCGTTTCCCTCGCGGTCGCGGCCATCCCCGAGGGGCTGCCGGCGATCGTCACGATCGTGTTGGCAATGGGCGTGCGGCGCATGGTCGCGAAACACGCGATCATTCGTCGGCTTCCCGCGGTCGAGACGCTCGGCAGTACGAACGTGATCTGCTCGGATAAGACGGGGACGCTGACGCAGAACCGCATGACGCTCGTCCAGGTTTACACCGAGGGCGCGGGGGTGAGCGTTCTCGACGGGCGGGACGAGCAGCCGCCGACGGCGAAGCGCACGATCGAGTTGGCCGCGCTGTGCACGGATGCGACCGTGGAGCGGGGAGCGGGCGGCGAGAAGCATCTCGGAGATCCGACCGAGACGGCGATCGTTGCCGCCGCGCTGCGGCTCGGTTCGGCCAAGGAGGCCCTGGCGGCCCGTCTGCCGCGCGTCGGGGAGATCCCCTTCGACTCGGACAGGAAGCTGATGACGACCGTACACCGGGAAGAGGGGGAGAAGCGTTTCCTCGTGATCGTCAAGGGTGCTCCCGACGTGCTGCTCGCCAGATGCGCGTCGGGGGACGTCGCCGCCGCGACCGACGCCAACGCGGAGATGAGCGGCCGTGCCCTGCGCGTGCTGGCCGTCGGCTGTAAAACGCTGGAGACGCTTCCCGAACGCCTCGATGCGGAAACCATCGAAAGCGATCTGGCCTTTGCCGGGTTGCTGGGGATGATCGACCCGCCGCGCGAGGAGGCGGCGGAGGCGATCCGCGAGTGCGTGGCGGCGGGTATCCGCACGGTGATGATTACGGGCGACCACGTGACGACGGCGTCCGCGATCGCGACCAGCCTCGGCATTCTCAACGAGGGCGACGAGGCCGTGACCGGGGCGCAGCTTGCGGCCATGAGCGACGCGGAGCTGGACGCCGGGGTGACGCATTACAGCGTGTATGCGCGCGTCAGCCCCGCGGACAAGATCCGCATCGTAAAGGCCTGGCAGAAGCGCCGGGCCGTCGTCGCCATGACGGGGGACGGCGTGAACGACGCACCGGCGCTGAAGGCCGCCGACATCGGATGCGCGATGGGCATCACGGGGACGGACGTCGCCAAGGGAGCGGCGGATATGATCCTCACCGACGACAATTTCGCGACGATCGTCGCGGCCGTGCGCGAGGGGCGGGGGATATACGAAAACATCCGCAAGGCGGTGCGCTTTCTGCTCTCCTGCAACCTCGGCGAGATCGTCACGGTGTTCGCCGCCATGCTGCTGTGGCGCGAATCGCCGCTCCTGCCGATCCAGATCCTCTGGGTGAACCTCGTGACGGACAGCTTTCCCGCGCTCGCCCTGGGAATGGAGGAGATCGATGCCGACGTCATGCAACATCCGCCGCGCGACCGCGACGAGAGCATATTCGCCGGCGGCGTCGGCGGCGCGACGCTGCTGCAGGGGGGCATGATCGGTTTGCTCACGCTTGCGGCCTACTACATCGGGAGCCGCACGACACTGCCGAACGCCGGGATTCCCCTCGGGGAGACGATGGCTTTTGCCGTGCTGGCGCTATCGCAGCTCGTGCACGTCCAGAATATCCGTTCGCCCCTGTCGCTCTTCCGGGTGGGTTTTTTCAGCAACCCGCATATGGTGAAGGCCGTCGCGTTGTCGTTCGCGCTGGTCGTCGTGCCCCTCTCCGTGCCGTTCCTGCAGGATGTCTTCGAGCTGATTCCCATGAATGCGGCGGAATGGGGGATGGTGGCCGCGCTCTCGCTGATTCCCCTGGTCGTTCTGGAGATCGGGAAGGCGTTGCGCGGCCGGTGATCCGCGAAGGGCGAAATGTGCGTTGCCGCTTCCGTCTACCGTACGGCATCATGTAGAATATACGCAGAAGGCGTATCTTTGTGTGACGACGGAGGCGGTGGCGAATGAGACCGAAGCGGAGCGAGCGGGAATTTTCCGGCGTGGAGCCGAAAAACAAGGCGATCATCGACAAGGTGCGGCGGGACGGGTACATCGGCGTCATGTTCAACAAGGAGGATTTCATGGACGCCGTCGTCTGGTCCGCGAACGTGGTGTACGACTACAAGGATTATTACGTATCGCACCGGGAGCGCATCGTGGTGCCCGTGGACGACCTGCCCTTCTGGAAGCCGGATATCGTCAACGCGCACATCCTGATGATCCACTACTATAAGATGCGGGAGAACCTGGTTCTCGTAGAGGAACTTGTGCAAAGCCTGCGGACGGTGGCGAAGTTCCAGCCGGTGAAACCCGAGGATATGGAGCTGATGAAGCGGTGGGACGAGTACACGACTCTTGTCCAGAGAAAGATGGACCACGGGGATTTCAGCGACTTGGATATCGGCGACCTGAAGGGTACGGAGACGACGTACGAGCGTTACCGGGCGATGGTTGACGCCGAAATTTCCAACCTCATGGCGCAGGTGGCGAAAATTTAGGATCTTTACAGGATGCCGGGGCGACCGTTTGCCGTAGGGTTGTCGTTTTTCGCCGCGCTCGTCCTCGCCTGTGCGGCGGGCGTCTTTTGTCCCGTCGCGGTTTTGGCGGCCGCCGACGTCGCGATCGAATCGATCGATCGGGACTCGGTCTCGTTTCGCCGGGCGATGCAGCTCAAGGCGTGGATCGCCGACAGCGAGCGCTGCGGCGGCCTCGATGCCTACCGTCCCGTGCTTTTCGTGCGCGGACGGATGAACGGGCTGCCGGTCTTTCTTTACCGTTTCCAGCCTCCGGACAGCCCGGTGAGGCGATTCCACGGGCCGCATCTTTCGTTGCTTCTCGATGAGCAGGGCAATTTGCGCGGTATGGCGCGCGTCGATCCGAGCCTGGCCGGAAAGCCCGCCGTCGACCGTGATCTTGCGCGCAAAACTGCCCGCCGCTTTATCGAACGGTACGCTCCCGACCTCGCGCCGTCCCTTCCGTCGGAGAGGCTTCGCGCATTCCCCTTGCGGATCGCGCCATCGTCCGGCGACGTGGTCATCGACGGCGTTATGGCGAAGTACCGCAATCGCGACGACGGGCGGTATTTTTTCGTGATCGTCGCCCCGGACGGTCGGCCGATGATTTTCGACCGGGCCGGCGAGCGATGGCTGTACGACGATTGGCTGGAGGAGCGCCTGCGCGGGTTGCCGTAAAGCCACCTCGCGGATGTAAAGATTTTTTCTTGACGCGTCTCGTTGCGTCCTGTATAATTTCCCCTGCTGTGGAGTGATGCGGAGTGCGTGAAACGCAGGACGATATCCTGCTGGAGCAGCGGGTCTGCTTCGGCGAACTTTTCGACCTTTATTCCCCCCTCCTGACGGAAAAACAGCGGACGGCCTGCGGGTTGCTACTCGCGGGGGATCTCAGCGTCGCGGAGGTCGGGGAGGAACTGGGCATGACGCGGCAGGGTGCGTACGATCTCGTACGGCGTTCCCGCGAAGCGCTTGAGGAGATCGAGGGACATTTGCGGCTGCGGGAGATCAAGGGACGTTACGAGGCGCTGTCCGCCGCCATCCGCGCGGCCGAGAGGGATTTGCCGCGGGATTTTTTTCATTCGATAGCCGGATTGCTTGCCGGGGAGGGAGCGCGGGATGTTTGAATCGCTGAAGGAACGCTTTGAGAATGTCTTTACCTCGCTCCGGGGCAAGGGCAAGCTGACCGAGGAGGACGTCACGGCGGCGCTGCGCGAGGTGCGCAGAGCCCTGCTGGAGGCGGACGTCAACTACAAGGTCGTCAAGGACCTGGTCGACGCGATCCGGGTGCGCGCGACGGGCGTGGAGGTGCTGAACTCCATCACGCCGGCGCAGCAGGTCGCCACCATCGTCTACGAGGAGCTCATCAATATCATGGGGGCGGACCCCGTTCCGCTCACGGTATCCCCCAAACCCCCGACGATCTACATGATGGTCGGGTTGCAGGGCGGCGGCAAGACGACGACGACGGTGAAGATCGCGCGCCGCATGGCCAAATCGCATAAGCCGTTGGTCGTCGCGTGCGACTTGAGAAGGCCCGCGGCCGTCGATCAGTTGCGCGTGCTGGCGGAAAAGTCCAACATCGCTTTTTTCGGTCCGGAGAGCGGGGAGAAGGACCCGGTCGCGGTGGCGCGGAAATCCCTCGCCTACGCACAGGACCATCTCTGCGATCTCATCCTGCTCGACACGGCGGGGCGCCTCCAGCTCGACGAGGAGCTCATGGCCGAGCTGGAGGAGATGAAGCGGGACGTGCCCCCCTTCGAGGTGCTGCTCGTCGTCGACTCGATGACGGGGCAGGAGGCCGTCGAGGTCTCCAACACCTTCCACGAGCGGCTGGGGCTGACCGGCGTCATCCTGACCAAGATGGACGGCGACGCCCGCGGCGGTCCGGCGCTGGCCATCAAGGCTACGACGGGCGTGCCGGTCAAGCTCGCGGGCATGGGCGAGCGCGTCGAGGACTTGGAGGTCTTCGACGCCAAGCGCATGGCCCAGCGCATCATGGGCATGGGCGACATGATGGGCCTGATGGAGAAGCTGGAGCGCGCGACGAGCGAGGACGACGCCGAGCGGTTGGCGGAGAGCCTGAAGAAGAACAAGTTCACCATGGAGGATATGCTGTTGCACCTACAGCAGATCAAAAAGCTGGGGCCGCTCGACAAGGTCATGGAGATGCTGCCCATTCCCGGCCTGTCCAAGGCTCTGAAGGGCGCGGACATGGACGTCTCCCGCCTGAAGTACACCGAGGCGATCATCCTCTCGATGACGAGGAAGGAGCGCCGGGCCCCCGAGATCATCAAGGGTTCGCGGCGGCGGCGCATCGCCGAGGGCTCCGGCACCAGTGTGCAGCAGGTCAACCAGGTGCTGGCGCAGTACGAGCAGATGAAGACGATGATGAAATCGCTGGGCAAGATGGGGAAGATCGGGAAGATCGGCCCGAAGTCGTTCAAGATGGCGGGTATGATGAAAAATATGTTCAAGGGGTAGAGGAGGGGATTCCGCGGCGAGGCCCGGATGCTCCCTCTCTTTTCCATATATCAGGAGGTGTGTGAGACACATGGCAGTTCGGATTCGTTTGGCAAGGCACGGAAAGAAGAAGGCACCGTTTTACCGTCTCGTGGTGGCGGACTCGCGTTCGCCCCGCGATGGGCGCTTCATCGAGATGCTCGGCACGTACAACCCGATGACCGACCCCGCGGACGTGACGGTGGATACGGAGCGCGCGATGCACTGGCTGAAGCAGGGCGCCATCCCTTCGGACACGGCGCGGGCGCTGTTGCGCAAGACCGGCGTCTGGGACGCCTTCAACGAGGGTAAAGCCAAGAAGGCGCCGAAGGCCGAGGCGGCAGAGTAGCGGCGGGATTATGCCGGATTACGGCGAAATCGTCGAGTATATTGTCAAGAAGCTCGTGAACGAGCCCGATCGGGTTTCGGTCACCAGCGAACACAGCGGGGCGGGCGCCGTGATGGTGACGATCTCCACGGCCCCGGAGGACGTCGGTCGCGTCATCGGCAAGCGGGGCGCGACGATCAACGCCATCCGCCTCATCGCCAAGGCGGCCTCCGTGAAACCCGGCGAGAAGGTGGATGTCGATATTGCCTGACGCGCGGGAGCGTATCGCGGTCGGACGGATCGTCGGCGCGCATGGGGTGAAGGGCGTCATTCGCGTACATCCCCTTACGGATTACCCGGAGCGTTTCCTCGACATGCGCGAACTTTATGTCGAGCGGGCGGGCAAGCCGCACCGGTTGCTCGAGGTCCTGGAGGTCGCGCCGCACGCGGGCAAGGGCCAGTTTCTTTTCACCGTTGCCGGGGTTACCGATCGGGATGCGGCGGAGGCCTTGAACGGCTGGGTCGTGACGGTCGCTCCGGACGAGCGGGTGGAGCTTCCCGAAGGGGAGTACTGGATCGATTCTCTGATCGGTCTCGCGGTGTTCGACGCGGACAGCGGCGAACGCCTCGGGGAGGTCGAGGACGTGTTGGCGACCGGCAGCAACGACGTCTACCAGGTGCGCACGCCGGAGGGTTCGCTGAAAATGGTTCCCGCGATCGCCGACGTCGTCCGCGAGATCGACCTGGAAAGCGGCACCATGAAAATTTTCGTGATGGAGGGCCTGTGGGATTGAACACAGGCGTCTCGGTCGACATCGTCACCGCCTTCCCCGATCTCGTCCGCAGCTATCTCGCGACGAGCGTGTTGGGGAGGGGGATCGACGCGGGAAAGCTGCGCGTCGCCGCGGTGGATGTCCGGGACTTCGCCTCCGGCGACTATCGGCAGATCGACGATTACGCCTTCGGCGGCGGCGGTATGGTTTTGATGGCGGCTCCGCTGGAGGCGGCGCTGGATTCGATTGCGGATCGGGACGGGCGCTACGTGGTCTATCCGAGCCCGCAGGGCGTGCCGCTCCATCAGGAGCTGGTGGAGGACCTGCGCAGGGTCGCCGGGACGAAACGCCTTGTGATCGTCTGCGGGCATTACGAAGGGGTGGACGAACGGTTCGTTGCACGCAACGTCGATATCGAGGTTTCGATGGGCGACTTCGTGCTGACGGGGGGAGAACTGCCTGCCCTGGCGATTGCCGACGCCCTGTCGCGACTCGTGGAGGGCGTCGTGGGGAAAGCGCGGGCGGTGGAGGACGATTCGTTCTTCTCCGGCATGCTCGACCACCCGCACTACACGCGGCCTGCGGATTACCGCGGCGACCCGGTGCCCGAGGTGCTGCTCGGCGGCGACCACAGGCTGATCGACGCGCAGCGGCGGGACGAGGCGGTTACCCGGACGCTCTCGCGGCGGCCGGACCTGATCGCCCGGGCCGGGGCGATGCC
>DAIRUD010000059.1:0-9426 GCA_036803565.1 Synergistaceae bacterium
ATCCGGCGAAATGCCCGGTCTGGGATCTGCACAGGTTTTTCAACAACGACAATGCGCAGATGGACGAGATTGCGGCGGGTTGCCGCACCGCAGGCATCGGCTGCATCGATTGCAAAAAGATGCTCATCGCCCATGTGATCGCGTATATGGAGCCGATCCATGCACGCAGGCGGCAGTACGAGGCGCAGGGCGACCTGCTCGCCGACATCCTGCGCGACGGCGCCGAGCGAGCCCGGTCCGTCGCGGCGGCGACGATGGACGAAGTCTACGGAGTCCTGGGAACGCTGCGTTAACCCATGACGGAGGGGAATCCCCGAGAGGGTTTTCTGGTTACGCTCGGCGATTTTTCCGGTCCGCTCGACCTCCTCTGCCACTTGGTCGAAACGCGGGCGATGGACGCGTCGACCCTGAAACTCTCCGATCTGCTGGCCCAGTACGTTTCCTACCTTCTCTCGACGCGGAAGGCGACGCTGGCGGAGCTGGCCGAGTTCTTCTCCTTTGCCAGCCGTCTCCTGCTGCGCAAAGTGCGGGCTCTGATCCCCGGAACGGCCGATGACGGCGAGGACGAGGCCGCGTCGTTCTCCGAGGAGGAGGCCGTTTTCACCGAGGAGATGGACGAGGCGACGCTGGCGGAGTTGCTGGAGCGCTTCAAGCCCTATCGTGCCGCGGCGGCGTTGCTGGCGGTGCGGAAGGAGGCGCGGGAGCTCTCCTTCGTCCGGGTTTGCGACGAGGGCGGCCCCCCCTGGTTCGACATCGGGGATCTGTACGGCCTGGCCACGCTCTGGTGGGGCCTGATCGAAGTGCATGACCGCCGCAGATCGGCGGGGACGCGCGACGGGTTTCTTCTGGAGGTGCCCGACGCCGTTCCGGAGGAGGTCTTGGTCGATCAGAGGATGGAGGAGGTGCGCGCCGTTCTGGCGGAGTTGGGCGGTACCCGCCTGCGCGCCCTGCTCGACCGTTACCCCGGGGAGTTGGTCGTGACCCTTCTGGCGTTGTTGGAGCTGTCCCGTTTGGGCAGGCTGCGCCTGTGCCAGGAAGAAGTGTGGGCGGATGTCGAAGTCGCCGCGCTCTAAGGAAGCGCCTGCCGTGCTTGTTCCCGCGCGCTACGACCTGCCGATGCGGCAGGTCGAGGCGTTGCTGTTCGTCTCGCCGCAGCCGCTTTCCGAGGAAGAATTGTCCGCCGCTTTGGGCCTGTCGGTCCGGGCCGTCCAGGATGTGTTGGCACGCCTGCGCGCGGACTACGACACGGGGCGCGGGGTTACGCTGCTGCGCATCGCCGGCGGCTGGCAGATGGCGACGCCGCCGGACCTGGAGGAAACCGTGGCGGCGTTTCAGGGGGCGCTCCTCTCCCAGCGCGTGCGCTTGAGCAAGGCGGCGTTGGAGACGTTGGCCGTCATCGCGTATAACCAGCCGGTGACGCGCGGCGAAATGGAGGAGATCCGCACGGTGCGCTGCGACCGCGTCGTGGACACGCTGGTCAAGCACGGCCTGGTGCGGATCGCCGGACGCAAGAAGAGCGTCGGCAATCCGCTGCTTTACCGTACCACCGATCGCTTTCTGGAGGTCTTCGGGTTGGATTCCATCGCGTCATTGCCGACGCTGGAGGAGTTGCAGGATACGTTCGTCCGCGACCCGGAGGTCCGGGACGAAGCGGCTTGGGACGACGAAGCGGATGCCTGAGGAAACGTCCCTCTCCTATCCGGTGCGCCTCAACCGCTATCTGGCCGCCTGCGGCGTCGCCGCACGGCGGAAGGCCGAAGCGCTCATCGCGGAGGGGCGGGTTGCGGTGGACGGAATCGTCGAAACATCCGTCGGCAGGGTGCTGTCCGCTCCCGCCGACGTCCGCGTGGACGGCATTCCGGTCGGCCCTGCGCGGCCCGTGTACATCGTCATGCACAAGCCGCGCGGCGTTCTCTCCGCCGTGCAGGACGCCCGGGAGCGGACCGTCGTCGATCTGCTGCCCGCATTTTACTCCTCGCTCGGGGTTTTTCCGGTCGGACGTCTTGACAAGGAGAGCGAGGGCTTGATCCTGCTCACGAACGACGGAAAGTTCGCCCAGGAGCTGCTGCATCCCTCCTTCGGCGTGCGGCGGACCTACGCGGTCGTCCTGCGCTGGAAACTCGGTGAAGATACCCTTGCGCGCTGGAGGGAAGGCGTGATAATAGAGCAAAAGCACGCGAAGCCCCTTTCCGTCAGGCCGACGGACGATTCGCAGCGGCACTTCGAGGTCGTGCTGGGAGAGGGGTTCAAACGGGAAATTCGCCTGATGGCACAAGCCCTCGGCAATCGGGTTGTGCGCCTGCGGCGTACGGCGATCGGCAATCTGACGCTGAAAAAGTTGCCGCTGGGAACGTTTTGCGAGTATAATCTGGAAGATATTATGCAAATGATTCGCTGCGGCGGGGAAGTTTGAAGCCGCGCGACTACCAGCCGCCTCGGAGGGATGCATATGCAGGGACTTGACGATCGCACCAGAGACCTGATACAGCGCCGTGTCCTGAAACGTGTGAAGGATATCCCGTCCTTGCCCCAGTTCGTCGTGGAAACGTTGAACAAGCTGGACGACCCCAAGAGCAGCGCAGCGGACGTCGGCGAAAAGCTCTCCAAAGACGAAGGGCTCGTCGTCCGGGTTCTCCGGCTCGCCAACTCGGCGTATTACGGGCTCTCCCGGAGAATCTCCTGCGTCTCGGAGGCGATTTCCTTCCTCGGCTTCAAGACCGTCAAGAGTATCGTGCTGGCGGCGACGGTGTATAAGTTCATGGACAGCGCTTTCAGCGGTTACTCGCTCGACCGCGGTGAGCTGTGGAAGCACTCCCAGAGCGTCGGCGCGACGGCCCGCTACCTCTCGGAGCGCCTGAAGATCGGCGAGCCGGAGGAGGCCTACATCGGCGGCCTCATGCACGACATCGGCAAGATCGTCCTCAACGATTACGTCCGTTTCGGCTACAGCATCATCCTGCGCCTCGTCGAGGAGGACGACATCCCCTTCTGCGACGCGGAGCGTCAGGTGCTCGGCTTCGATCACGCGCAGGTCGGCGGTTTGATCATGGAGCAGTGGAATTTGCCGGATATTTATTCCTACGTGACGACGTACCACCATTCGCCGTGGGATCTCCCGGCCGACAAATCCGAGTTCCGCGCCCCCGTCGACATCGTCCACGTGTGCAACGTCATGTGCCTGATGCTGGGCGTGGGGATCGGTGCGGACGGCATGCAGTACAAGATTTCGCCCGACAGCCTCGAGCGCCTCGGCATCACCGACAGGACGGAGGAGATCATGGGCGAGTTCGTCGACGTGCTCTCCAAGATGGAGGAAGATTTCGGCGGCGACACGCATGCGTAACGGACGCGTCGTCGTGCTCGACGGCCCCGCCGGGGCGGGCAAGAGCACCGTCGCCCGCGAGGTCGCGCGCCGACTCGGCCTTGCCTTTCTCGACACGGGCGCGATCTATCGCGCGATTACCTGGGCGATGCGAAGCGATGCCATACCGCCGGAGGATTCTCCCCGCTTGCGGGAGAAGCTTTCGGCGTTCGACGTCTCTTTCCATGGGGGACGGGTCTTTGCCTGCGGGCAGGATGTGACGGAGGCCATCCGCACGCCGGAGATCGACGGCGCGGTCTCCGCCTATTCCGCCTTGCCGGTCGTGCGGGAAAGCCTGCTCGGGATTCAACGCGCGCAGGCGTCGGACGGTCTCGTCGCGGAGGGGCGGGATATGGGAACGGTCGTCTTTCCCGACGCGGACGTCAAGATATTTCTCACCGCTTCTTCCGCCGCCAGGGCGCGGCGTCGGTACGACGAACGCGTTGCCCGGGGAGAGGCGGCGGATTACGACGAAATCCTCGCCGCCGTCGCGCGCAGGGACGAACTCGATTCGACCCGCGCGGTTGCGCCGCTTCGCCCGGCGGAGGACGCGATCGTACTCGATACGACGGATCTCGCCCTCGACGAAGTCGTGGAGGCTGTGCTGCGGTGTGCCGCCGAGGTCGCCGCGCGGTAGAAATGACATCGTTCCAGAAGTTTTTTTATTCGCTCGTCAAGACGTTCTTCCTGATCTTCCACACCCTCTACAATCGCCTCGAGGTTCGCGGACGGGAGAACATTCCGCCCACGGGACGGTTGATCGTGGCGTCCAACCACGCCAGCAACGTCGACCCGCCCTTGATCGGAGCGGTTTTCCCGGGATATCTGCGGTTTCTCGCCAAGGAATCGCTCTTCCGCAACCCCTTGCTCGGTTTCTGCGTCCGATCCCTCGCGGCGGTTCCCGTGACGCGGGAGGACAGCCAGCGGGCGGGGGCCGTGATGAAACTCATGCTCGGGCTGCTGCAATCCGGCGAGCGGATCGTGATCTTTCCGGAGGGCACGCGCAGCCGGGACGGGCGCCTGAAACCGCTGGAGCCGGGGGCCGCCTTCTTGTCGCTCAAGGCGGACGCGCCGATTCTGCCCGTCTATATCGCCGGATCGCACGATGCCTGTCCGCCGGGGCGCGTCCTGTACCGCCCGAAAAAGCTCGTCGTGACCTTCGCGCCGCCGATCCCCCCGGATGCGGGGGAGGGCGGGGAGCGGGCACGCCGCGAGCGGATGATGGAGCGGCTGGACGTGGCGTTGCGAGCGATGCAGAAGGAGGCGGACGCCCACGCTTGATCTGGCGAGGACGGAACCGGCCGCCCTGGTGGCGGCGATAGAAGGAGCGGAGGGAGAGGCGGCGGCATCGCTGGACGAACTCGTCCTGCTGCTCTCGAATTTGGACGTTCCGGTGCGCGGGCGGATCGTCCAACGCCGCAAGGCCCCCGACCCGGCGATCTTTCTGGGGAAAGGCAAGGCGGAGGAGATCAAGGCGTTCGCCGCGGGTGTCGACGCCAACCTTCTCGTCGTGGACGGCGAATTGACGCCGACGCAGCGCAGCAACCTGAAGCGGGCGACGGGCCTGGACGTCTGGGACCGGGCGTTCACGATCATGCGTATCTTCGAACAGCGCGCCGCGACGGCGGAGGCGAAGTTGCAGGTGGAGCTGGCGATGCTTCGCTACGAGATCCCCTCCCTGAAGGGCCTCGGGCACCAGATGTCGCGCCTCGGCGGCGGCATCGGCACGCGCGGGCCGGGCGAGACGGAATTCGTACGGCATCGGCGCAAGCTGGAGCGGCGGATCAAGTTTATCGAGAAGAGCCTGAAGGACGTGGCGCGCCGCCGCGAGCAGCGCCGTTACCGGTTGGAGCGGGACCGGGTGCCGACGGTCTCCCTCGTGGGCTATACGAACGGCGGCAAGTCGACGCTGCTGCGCGCGCTCTCGAGGGACGCGGAGATCGCCGGGGAGGACAAGCTTTTCGCGACGCTCGACACCGTTACGCGCAAGGTTGCCGTTCCGGACGCGGGCGATTTCCTGCTGTCGGACACGGTCGGTTTCATCCGCAAACTCCCGCCCGCGCTGGTGGCGGCTTTTCGGGCGACGCTGGAGGAGGTGCGGAACGCGGATTTGCTGCTGCTGGTCGCCGACGCCTCCGAAACGAACCCGACGGCGGCTTTCGACGTCGTGTTGGAGACGCTGCGGGAGATCGGAGCGGCGGAGGTCCCGCGGATCGTCGCGCTCAACAAGATCGACCGCGCGGACGAGGAATCCCGTTTCGTCGCCGCCGGGCTCTCGTCGCGGGGCGAAGAGGTCGTCCGCATCAGCGCGCTCCGGGGCATCGGGCTGGACGGTTTGCGCGCGCGAATCTGCGAGAAACTGCATGAAATTACTGCATGGAGTTGATATGATATGTACGTCAGCATGACGGGGTTCGGCGGCGCGTCCCTCGAACGCGAATGGGGAACGGTGACGCTGGAGTTGTCGAGTGTCAACCACAGGTACCAGGAGATCCACGTGCGGCTCCCGAAGGAGCTCTCCGCCTGGGAGCCCTGGTTTCATCAGAAGCTGCGCGGATTTTATCGGCGCGGCAAGGTGCAGGCGCGCGTGGAGATTCTCTGGGCCGCCTCGGCGCAGGCGGCGCCCCTCAACGCGGAAGTTCTCGCGTCGTACTATCGCGAGCTTTCCGCGCTCGCCGGAACGCTCGGTGCTCCCGGGGTATCGCTCGACACGCTGACCGCCATGCCGGGGGTGCTGGATGTGCAGGGCCGGGTGCGGCTCGCGCGCGACGAGGCGGTCGAAGACTTGCTCTCGGAACTGCTCGACCTGGGGGCGGCTTCGTGGAACGAGATGCGTCGCACGGAGGGTGAGCACCTGCGGGCGGCGATCGAGGAGCACGTCGCGGCATTGGAAGATTTGTGCGGACGGATTTCCGGCCTTTGGGCGGACGCGAAGGAGGCGGCTTACGCGGCGATGATCGAGCGGGTGCAAAAGGCGCTCGAGGGGGCGGGGCTTCCCTCGTTCGACGACGCTCGCTTCGCGCAGGAGGCCGTCCTGCTGGCGGATCGTTGGGACGTCTCGGAGGAGCTGGCGCGTCTGACGAGCCATATCGCCAAATTCCGCGAGACGGGCGGCGGGGCGGAACCCTCCGGAAGGAAGCTCGACTTTCTCGTGCAGGAGATGAACCGGGAGGTCAACACCATCGGCTCGAAGGTTTCCGACGCGGATATCCGCTGGTTGACCGTGGAGGCGAAAGCGGCGATCGAACGCGCCAGGGAGCAGGTGCAGAATCTTGAGTGAGTGCGGCGGCCGCCTGCTGCATGTCGGTTTCGGCAATATGGTGGCGGCGGATCGCGTCGTCGCCATCGTACATCCTTCGTCCGCGCCGATGAAGCGGATGCGGGACGAGGCGCGCGAGGCGGGGCTGCTCGTCGACGCGACGCAGGGGCGCAAAACGCGCGCCGTGCTGGTGATGGACAGCAGGCACGTGGTCGTTTCGGCGATCCAGCCGGAGACGATCGCGGCGAGGTTCGAGGATATTTCATCCGGGAAGGGCGAGGAGGCGGAGGCGTGATGCCGATGTGCGCGAAGCGGGGTACGCTGTTTATCCTGTCCGGACCGGCGGGGGCGGGAAAGGGTACGTTGCGGAAAATCCTTTTCGAAAGGGAGTCCGATCTGGTATACTCCGTTTCCTGTACGACGCGCACGATCCGGCCGGGCGAGGTCGAGGGCAGGGATTATTATTTTCTCGGCAAGGACGCCTTCGGCAAGCTGATCATCGAGGACGCGTTTCTGGAATGGGCCGAGGTGCATGGAAATTATTACGGGACGCGCCACGCGGATGTGGAGGATTGCCTGCGCGCGGGGCGCGATATGATTCTTGAGATCGATGTGCAGGGCTGCCGCCAGGTGAAGGAAAAGATGCCGGACGCGGTCCGCATCTTCATTACGGTTCCGTCGCTGGACGAGCTGGAGAACCGCCTGGAGGACCGCGGCACGGAGAGCCCGGACGAGATCCTCGTCCGCCTGCGCAACGCGGCGATCGAGCTGCGCCACGCCAAGGAATATGAACATATCGTCGTCAACAAGGATTTGGCGACGGCGGCCGACGAGCTTGTCGCGATCGTGCGCCGTTGCCGGAGCGGACGAAGGGGAAACGAGGAGGAATAACGACATGATTTACACGGATTTGGAGCAGATCTTGGACGAAACGGGGATCGAGAACAAATACGCGCTGGCGATGATCGTCTCCGCGCGCGCCCGCCAGCTCAGCGAGCAGAAGGGGCGCATGCTCGACGGTGCGGGGAGCGAACGGTACATTACCTATGCCATCGAGGAGATCGAAGACGGCCGCCTCAACATCGGCGCGGCGACGATCCCGGCGGAGGACGCACGGCGGGCGGAGATGGCCGCCGCGCTGTTGAGCGACGACGATGACGCCGGAGTGGACGCGGAATAAAAAGATCCTCCTGGGGATATCGGGGGGCATCGCCGCCTACAAGACGGCGGAGCTTGTCCGCGCGTGGGTCAAGGCGGGTTGCGAAGTCGAGACCATTCTGACGGACATGGCGGCGAACCTGGTCTCCCCGCTGACGCTCTCGACGCTTTCGAAGCGGCGCGTGTGGCGCGACGAGGATCTGCGCTCGGACGAGAACGGCTGGAGGATTCCCCATATCTCGCTGGCGGAGTGGTGCGATGCCTTCGTCGTGGCGCCCTGTACGGCGAACGTCCTGCGCGCGGCGGCGCACGCCGATTCGGGTACGCTGCTCGGGGCGACCATGTTGGCGCACCCGCAGCCGATCCTCTTCTTTCCGGCCATGAACGTCAATATGTGGAACAACCCGGCCACCCGGCGGAACGTGCGTCTTCTGCAGGAGGCGGGGCATCGCGTCGTGGATCCCGACGCGGGGCCGCTCGCCTGCGGCTACGAGGGAAAGGGCCGCCTGCCGTCGACGGAGGCCATCCTCGACGAGACGTGGGCGATTCTCTGTCCGCAGCGGGATTTCGCCGGCAAAAAGGTACTGATCACGGCGGGGCCGACGCATGAGTACATCGACCCCGTGCGCTTTATCTCCAACCCCAGCAGCGGCAAGATGGGTTATGCGCTGGCCGCGGAGGCGTATTGCCGCGGCGCGGAGGTCGTGTTGGTCTCCGGTCCGACTTCGGAACGGGCGCCGTCCGGCGTCCGCCTGCTCCGCGTCACGAGTGCGCTGGAGATGCTGGATGCCTGCCTCGCGGAGTGCGGCGACGCGGACGTCGTCGTCAAGGCGGCGGCGGTGGGGGATTACAGGGCGCGCAGTTACGCCGCGCAGAAGATCAAGCGGAGCGGCGACGCGACGCTGGACCTCGTCGCCAATCCGGACATCGCGCGGGAAATCTCCGCGCGCAGACACCCCGGACAGGTCGTCGTCGGCTTCGCGGCGGAGACGGAAAACGTACGGGAGAATGCGCTGCGCAAGATCGAGGCGAAAGGATTGGACCTGATCGTCGCCAACGACGTGTCGCGCCCGGGCGACGGCTTCGCCTCGGATACCAATACCGTGCGCGTCTATCTTTCCCCGGCACACGGCGGGACGGAGTCCGCGCCCATCTCCGGGAGCAAGCGGGCCGTCGCGTCCGGCATCCTCGACTGCGTCGCGCGCCTGTCGGGGTGACGCGGACCGTCTCCTCCGAAACCCTTCTGTCCGTCGCCCTCCCCGGGCCTTGGTGGACGAACCTCACCTACCGCTCCGCCCGCGCATGTGCGCCCGGCGTCCGGGTCCGCGTTCCCGTGGGGCGCGGCACGCGGGTGGCGTTGGTCCTCGGTCCCCCCTCGCCGGGGGATGACGCATACGCCGGAGAGCTGCGCGCGGTCGCTGAGGTCGTGGACGAACGCCCGATCCTGCCCGTTTTTTCCCTGCCGCTTTTGGAGTGGTTCTGCGCGACGTATCTCTGCGGCATGGGCACGGCGATGAAGACGCTGCTCCCGACGGCTTTCCTCTCCGGGCAGTCGCTCGACTTGGGAAAGAAGGAACGGCCTTCAGCTCCGCCGCCCGTTTCCTTTCCTGCGGAGAACCGCTTTGACGCGCCCGCCGGTCCGCCGGAG
>DAIRUD010000060.1:0-9390 GCA_036803565.1 Synergistaceae bacterium
GGGGGTGAAGGCCACGGGACTGTGGGACGGTTTTATCGCAAAAGTCAAGAATGTGACGAACAAATGGTCGCAGGGCGTCTCCAACCTCTTCTCGGACAGCCCGCTGACCGATGCCTTCTGGGAGGAGCTCGAAGAACTCCTGATCATGGGGGACGTCGGCGTGGACGCCGCGGAGTCGCTGATCGCGGATTTGCGGCAGATATCCGTCGACAGGAGGATCGCGCACACGCGTGAATTGAAGCGCGCCTTCGCGGAGATGCTGGTGGAGCGCCTGGAGGGCGTTCCCGGGACGGGTGAGCCGCTGGATCTCTCCCGCAGGCCGTCGGTGATCCTGCTCGTCGGGGTCAACGGCAGCGGCAAGACGACCACCGCGGGCAAGCTGGCGGCGGCCTTCGTCGCCGAAGGGCGTTCCGTCATCCTCGCCGCCGCCGACACGTATCGGGCGGCGGCCATCGAACAGCTCAAGGCGTGGGGCGAGCGGGCGGGCGTTCGCGTCGTGGCGTCCAGCCACGGCAGCGACTCCGCCGCCCTCGTGTTCGACGCGGTGCAGGCGGCGCGCGCCGCCGGGACGGACGTCGTCCTCGTCGACACCGCGGGCCGTTTGCACACCAAGTCCAACCTCATGGACGAGCTGGCCAAGGTCCAGCGTATCGTGGCGCGGGAGGTGGACGGGGGGCCGGCGGAGGCGTTGCTCGTGCTCGACGCCGTCATGGGACAGAACGGCTTCCTGCAGGCAGAGGCCTTCAACAAGGCCGTTCCCCTGACGGGGGTCGTCCTGACGAAATTCGACAACACGGCGAAGGGCGGGATCGCCATCGCCATCGCGGAGAAGCTGAAGCTGCCGATCCGCTACGTCGGCCTCGGCGAGGGTATCGGCGATCTGGAACCCTTCGACGCCCACGCCTTCATCTGGGGGCTTCTGGATATGGAGGAAGAAGATGCCGATGCCTGAGGCGGTCGAGATCAAGCGCGACATGTTGTCCGCGACGTCCTCGGTGCAGGCGATCCTGCGCGCGTTGTATTTTTACGGCGCGAATTACCTGATGGTGCGCTTCGGCAAGCGCGAGCGCCTCGTGCACAAGGAGCAGCTGGTCGCGCTGTTGGAGCAGGGGCGGGAGCGCGCGACGGTGGAGGACCTGCCCGCCCTCTCCCTGGCGGAGCCGCTGGCGGCCAAAATGCAGCCGGAGGACATCGATCCGGACCTGCCGTTGCTGCTGTATTTTCAGGAGACGGAGGCCGGCGAGGGCGAACTCTCGCGCACGACCTTCGCGGAGTATCGGGAGCGCAAGCTGGTCGACGCGCTGCGCGTACTCCCGGAGTGGTGGGGAATCCCCCTGCCCCTCCTGCACGTCGAGGACGACGAGATCTCCCTCAACGAGGCCGCGCTCGCCCTCATACCGGGCGGCACGCCGGTGGTCGCGGCGCAGTTTCCGCGGGCGGCGGAAGAACGTCTGCTCACGATCCGCGACCGGCGCCGCGAGCGCACCTTCGCCCTCTCGCCGCTGGCCGAGGGCACGTTCCTGATCGAGGATATCTCGGGGGACTTCGAGATGGCGGAGGACCTCGTCTGGTGGGCCGCCGTCGGCAAGGCGTTCGTCCGCAGAATGGAGTGCAACGGCATCGCCGTGCACCGCCTCGCTCCCGAGGAAGCGCCTCCCGCCGGAGCGGCGGAGGTCATTCCCTGCGAGTGGGAGGGCGAGAACATCGGCCGCCTCGTCGTGATCGTACCGCCGGAGGTGGAGAAGCGGCGGGAGCAGCGCGTTCCAGACGCGGAATCGGAGCCGGAGCGCGCGGCGCAAACCTCGAAACCGCAGGACGCCCTCCCGCCGGCGGAGCTTGTCACAGCGACTGCGGCGGAGGAGGCGCCGGAGGACGAGGCCTCCCCGCAGCTTCCCGTCAACCGTGAGGCTGCACGCAAGGCGTATGGCGGACGCGGGTTGAATCCCAGCCTGAAGACCGCTTCCGAGGGCGGGAAAACCGGGGAAACCCGGAGGAACGGCGCGAAGAAAACGGGGGAAAAGGGCGGAGCGTCGAAACCGAGGCGAAAAAAGGCCGACGCGTCCCCGGAGGAGGCGTAGCGCCATGGCCGTCGCCGTCAAGCTGATCGTGGGGCTGCTCTCCCCCGCGGGCGACGCGGCGACGTTCGGCTGGGCGAGGGGGCGCATTGCCGAGGCATTCGGCGCGATCGAAAGGGAGTACGGGCCGTACCCCTTCGACTACACGGATTACTACCGCGAGATCTCGCGCTGCCTGGAACGCCGGTTTTTTTCTTTCACGGAGCTGCGGCACCCCTTCGGGCTCGTCGCCTGGAAAAAGCGCGCCGTCGAGATGGAGGCGGAGAGCGCGGGGGCGGCGGGAGCGGGGCGGCGGGTGAACGTCGACCCGGGATATGTGGACGGCGCGCGCCTTGTGCTGGCATCCACGAAGGACAACGCGCACAGGGTATACCTGTACGACGATATCTATGCGGAGGTAACGCTCTGCCGGCGGAAAACGGGTTGGGAGCGCTTTTCGTATACCTTTCCGGATTTCGCGAGCGGCATATACGACGGTTTTCTGGACGCGGTCCGCACGGATTGGCGGGCGGACATCCGGAAACAAAGGGGGGAACGTTGCGTTGATCGAGAGGTACAGCACCGACGCCATGCGTCGGATTTGGTCGGATGAGAATCGTTTCGCGCGCTGGCTCGATGTCGAAATCGCCGCCTGCAAGGCCTGGGCGGAGGACGGGGTGATACCGGCCGACGCGATGGCGGAAATCGAGGCGAAGGCGGGGTTCGACGTGGCGCGCATCGCGGAGATCGAGGAGACGACGCAGCACGACGTCATCGCGTTCGTCAGCTCCGTCGCCGAGAAGATCGGCCCGGCGGGACGCTACGTCCACCTCGGGTTGACGAGCAGCGACGTCATCGACACGGCGGCCTCCCTGCTGCTCTCCGAGGCACTGGACGTGGTGCTGGAGGAGGCGGACGGGCTGCGCCGCGCGCTGGCGCGCCAGGCGTGGAAGTACCGTCACACCCCGACGGCCGGTCGCTCCCACGGCGTGCATGCGGAGCCGACGAGCTTCGGCTTGAAGCTGCTGGGTTTCGTCTCGGAGGTCGAGCGGGACATGGCGCGTATCCGCTGCGTGCGGGAGGATATCCGCGTCTGCAAGCTTTCCGGCGCCGTCGGCACTTACGCCAACTGCCCGCCGCACATCGAGGCGCGCGTCGCGCACGCGTTGGGGCTGTCGCGGGACCCCGTTTCGACGCAGATCGTGCAGCGCGATCGGCATGCGGAGGTCTTGCAGGCCCTCGCGCTCTATGGCGCGGGCCTGGAGCGCCTGGCGGTCGAGATTCGCCACCTCCAGCGCACGGAGGTGATGGAGGCCGGGGAGCCGTTCGGAAAAGGGCAGAAGGGCTCGTCGGCCATGCCGCACAAGCGCAACCCGATCCTCTCGGAGCGCATCTCCGGCATGGCCCGCATGCTGCGGGGATATGCGTCCATGGCGCTGGAGAACGTCGCGCTGTGGCACGAACGCGATATCAGCCACTCGTCGGTGGAGCGCGTCGTCTGGCCGGATGCCTTTCATCTGGCCCACTACATGACTCGGATCGCCCGCCGCGTCGTCGACGGCCTCGTCGTAAACGAGGCGCAGATTCGGAGGAACCTGAATCGGACGCGCGGCCTTCTGTTCAGCGGGCGGGTGCTGCTGGCGCTCGTCGAGTGGGGGCTTTCGCGCGAGGACGCCTATGCGATCGTGCAGGACAACGCCATGCGCTGCTGGGACTCCGTCAGCGCGGACGATCCGGCGACGGCGGATGTTACGTTTGAAACCCTGCTGGCCGCCGACCCCCGCGTCGCGCGTTTCGTCGGCGCGGAGCCGGAAAAATTGCATGTGCTGTTCGACGTGGAGCATTATCTGCGTCACGTGGACGAGATATTTTCCCGATTTCCGCTGTTCGAGGAGATCGCGGAGGCGGGATAGCGAGTTCCGGGCGGAGCGATCCGCCCGAGATCATACAGGAGGTGCCGGTGGATGGGTAATCCGGATAGGAACATCGCGTTGGAAATGGTTCGCGCGACCGAAGCCGCCGCGATGGCGGCGAGCAGGTGGCTGGGGCGGGGGGACAAGAACGGCGTGGACGGCGCGGCCGTCAACGCCATGCGTCTCGTGCTCAACTCCGTCTACATGGACGGGCGGGTCGTGATCGGCGAGGGCGAGAAGGACAACGCGCCGATGCTTTTCAACGGGGAAAAACTCGGGAAGGGCTCCTCGCCGAACGTGGACATCGCGGTGGATCCGATCGACGGAACGACTCTGACCGCGTACGGCCGTCCCAACGCCATCAGCGTCGTGGCGTTTGCCGATCGCGGGACGATGTACGACCCCCGGCACATCTTCTATATGGACAAGTTGGCGACCGGCCCGGCGGCCGCGAACGTGATCGACATCAACGCGCCCGTCGCCGACAACATCCGCGCCGTCGCGCGCGCGACGGGAAAGCGTGCGGAGGACGTCACCGTCGTCGTCCTCGATCGCCCGCGCCACGACGAGATCATTCGCCAGATTCGGGAGATGCAGGCGCGGATCAAGCTGATCCAGGACGGCGACATCGCCGGCGCGCTTTCCACCTGCAAACCCGATTCCGGAACCGACCTGATGATCGGCGTCGGCGGTTCGCCGGAGGCCGTCATCTCCGCCTGCGCCCTGAAGTGCATGGGCGGGAACATGCAGTGCAAGCTCTATCCTCGCAACGAGGAGGAGCGGAACAAGTGTTTCGAGTACGAAATGGACCTGGACAAGGTGTTGACCCTGGACGACCTCGTGTCGAGCGACAACGTGTTCTTTGCGGCGACGGGCGTCACCGACGGAGATTGGCTCTCGGGGGTCAAGTACGTCGGTGATGCGATCTGCACCTCCTCCCTGGTCATGCGCTCGCGGAGCGGGACGATCCGCTACATCCGGGCGGAGCACAAGCATAAGAAGCTGGAATCCTACGAGGGCGTCGATTATTGAGATCCGCATCCTCGCGCCGCGCGTCTTCAATTTCTTGGTAAAGGCTTATTGACGCTGCTGCGCGCTCTGACTATGATGCATGAGAGAGATCGTAACGCGCGGTTTTTGCGGGAAGAATTCGAATTGAGGAGTGATCGTACATGAGCGTCGTGGTGTATTCGACAACCACTTGCCCCTGGTGCACGAAAGCCAAGGAGTATCTCGATTCTCTAAAGGTCGCCTACGAGTCCGTCAACGTCAGCCAGGACCGGGCGGCGGCGGCGGAGATCGTGGAAAAGACGCGCCAGCGCGGCGTACCCGTCATCAAGATCGGCGAGCAGTATATCGTCGGATTCGACCAGGCGAAGATCCAATCCACGCTCAAGGAACAGGGACTGATCTAACCGGTCGCTCGCAGAGGGGGATTGCTTGGAACGGGTTACGAACCGTGAGGGCCGCGGCGCGCGTCCTCACGGTTTTCTTTCGGGATGGAACCGTCGAAAGGGTGTCGTCGCGGGCGCCCCGCAGGGGTTCCCGGATTCGTCGGCGGGTGCCGCGCCGGTTTGGCGGCGAGCCGTCGCCGTGTCGTTGAAGACAGGGGGATGATGAGATGCGGGGTAAATATTCGGTAAAGGGCATGAAGTTTCACGCGTTTCACGGCGCTCTGGAGGTCGAACGCGAACTCGGCCAGGTTTTTTCCGTCGATGTGGATCTGGGGATCGACCTCGGCGCCGCCGAAGCGTCCGAGGGGGCGGAGCCGCTCGTTCGCGGCGGAGACGTTTACGAGGTCACGAAGGGCGTCGTGATGGGGAGCCGCTTCAAGTCCCACGTCAACCTCGCGATGCGGATCGCGGGCGAACTGCTGCGGCGTTTCGAAAGCGCCGCGGACGCCACGGTCGTCGTCGGACGGCGGCAGCTTTTCATCCCCGGAGAGGTGGACATGATCCTTGCGGAGGTCCATTGCACCCGTGACGATCTGAAGGCGAAAGCGTAGCGCGACATGGCGGATCGTCCGGGAATCCGGTTCGCCTTCGGGGCCGCGACGGCGACTCCCGACCGCGAGGCGTTCGATCGTTGCATGACGCGTTTCGAGGCGCCGCTTGCCGAGGCGGCGCGGTGGGTGCGGGAGAACGCCGCCGCGGGCGCGTCGGGGTTCGGCTGGTACGACCTGCCGGAGCGGGACCCGGCCGACGTCGAGCGGGCGGCGGAATGGTTGCGCGGCTACGATGCGGTCGTGCATGTGGGCATCGGCGGTTCGGCCCTGGGGAACCTGATGTTGCATCAAGCGCTTCTACCGCTGTACCGGAACGAGTTACCCGTCGGCGAGCGCGGGCCGCGCTTCTACCTCGCGGACAACCCCGACCCCGATAAGGCGCGCGCCATCTGGGAGCGCGTCGCCGGTTCCCGCGTCGCGCTGATCGGTGTGAGCAAGTCGGGGGCGACGGCGGAGACGATGTCCCAGTTCCTCTGGTTCAAGGCCAGGATGGAGGAGATCTCCGGCGCGTCGGCGGACGGGGACGTGCTCGTCGTCACCGACCCTCGGGACGGCGTCTTTCGCGCGTATGCGGAGGCGACCGGTTGCCGTTCGCTGGAGATTCCGCCGACCGTCGGCGGCCGCTATTCCGTCCTGACGCCCTGCGGCCTGGTGACCGCATCCGCGCTGGGTGGGGATATCGGCACGCTTCTCCGTGGTGCCCGAAACATGAAGCGTTTTCTGGAGCGCACGGAGGGGACGCGCGAAAACCCGGCGCGTCTGCTTGCCGCCACACACCGCTTTCATGAGCGAACGGGACGCCCGATGGCGGTGATGATGCCCTATGCGAGCCGCCTGGAGACCTTTGCGGAGTGGTTCGCCCAGCTCTGGGGCGAAAGCCTGGGGAAGGACGGCATGGGCACGACGCCGGTGCGTGCGCTCGGCGCGGTGGACCAGCATTCGCAGGTGCAGCTTTACACGGCGGGGCCGGACGATAAGCTGTACACGTTCGTCGTGCTCGGCGGGCACGCGGAGGAAGTCGTGCTGCCCGAGGTGACCGACGCATCCCTCGCCGCCCTGTCGTATCTTTCGCGGCAGGGGCTGGGGGAGATGCTGGGCTACGAGGCGCGCAGCACCGCCGCCGCACTGATCAAGCAGGGGCGGCCCGTGGTCTGGATCGAGCTGGAGCGGCTGGACGCCGAGATGCTGGGAGGCCTGATCTTCTTCTACGAGTATACGACCGCCTTGACCGGCCGCTTGATGGGCGTCGATCCCTTCGACCAGCCGGGCGTGGAGCAGGGAAAGAAATACACGTACGGCATGATGGGCAGGGAAGCCTTCGCGGCGGATGCCCGCGAGGCGGAGGCGTTCTTCGGAACCGTTCTGCGCGACGTCGTGTCCGTGGAATAAATACGAGTAAAATCAGAAACTGCGGACCATTCCCCGTTTGCCGTCAGGGAATGGTCCGCGGCGTTATGTCGGCGATGCGTCCGCCGCCGCCCACTCCAGCAGGTCCGCGTCGCCGGGGAAGGCGACGGCCCGGAAGGCGGTTGCGCCGTGTTGCCGCGTTCCCGCGATCTCGCCCGCCCCGCGCGTCTCCAGATCCTCCTCGGCGATCCGGAAGCCGTCGTCGCAACCGCAGAGCGTCGCCAGGCGCGCGTTGCCGCGCAGAGCCGCGGCGTTGTCGAGGAGGATGCACACCCCGCGGTCCGCGCCCCGGCCGACCCGTCCCCGGATCTGATGGAGTTGGGAGAGGCCGAAGCGCGTCGCCCCCTCGACGACGAGCAGATTGGCCGCAGGGACGTCGATGCCGACTTCGATGACGGTGGTGGCGACGAGCACGTCCGCCGCGCCCGTCGCGAAGCGTTCGACGACGGCGCGCTTTTCCTCCGGCGGCATCGCGCCGAACAGGCGTTCGATGCGCAGGTCCGGGCGGGCCGCCGCAAGATCGGAGGCGCGAGCCGACACGGAGGCACGCTCGTCGCCGTCCATCCCCCCGTCGACGGCGGGGCAGACCCAGAACGCCCTGCCGCCCGCCCGCACGGTCGAGACCAGAAACGCGTAGATGTCGTCGGTGTGGTTGTCGCTCACGAGCTTTGTCAGCACGGGCTTTCTCGACGCCGGTTTTTCCCGCAGTTCCGTGCGGTCCACGTCGCCGTGGACGGCCATGCAGAGCGTCCTGGGAATCGGCGTGGCGCTCATCGTCAGGATGTGCGGGGCCGTGCCCTTCTCCGCCAGGCTTGCCCGCTGGCGAACGCCGAAGCGATGCTGTTCGTCGATCACGACGAGGCCGAGGGCCCGGAAGGCGACGTCGTCCTCCAACAGAGCGTGGGTGCCGACGAGTACGTCCACGTTTCCCGCCGCCAGTGCCGCGAGCAGCGCCGCCCGTTGGCGTCTTGCCGTGCCGCCGCGCAGTTCCGCGCAGCGCACGCCGAGCGGCTCCAGATAGCGGGCGCACTGCGCCGCGAACTGCGCGGACAGCACGGTCGTCGGTGCGAGCACGGCCGCCTGCCTGCCCGCTCCCGCGCACTGTGCCAGGGCCGCGAGGGCGACGGCGGTCTTGCCCGTGCCGACGTCGCCCTGTAGAAGGCGGTACATGGGGGACGTACCGTCCAGCGCCGCGGCGATCTCCCGTATCGCGTCCCTCTGCGCGCGCGTCATCTCGAAGGGCAGGGCGGCGCAAAAGCGCGCCGCCAGCGCGCGCCCTTCCCGCAGGGTGGGTGCCGTTCTCCTGTTTCTCTCCTCCCGCATCATGGAGATCTTCCTCTGTGCGTCGTAAAGCTCTTGATATGCGAGGCGTCTGCGGCATGCCTCCGCTTCCTCCAGGGATTGCGGCGCGTGCGCGCCGTGCAGCGCCTGGCGCATGGTGGGGAGCGCTCGGGCGGAGCGGATATGCTCGGGCAGGGGATCGGGAATGACGCATCGGTCGCAGCGGAGGCAATCGTAGATGAGGTTTGCCAACCATTTTTGCGAGATCCCCTGCGTGGCGTGATAGACGGGCTGGATTCTGCACCATGCGGCGCGCGCGTCCGTATCCCCCTCCCGCGACAATAGGTAGTCGGGGTTGGAGAACGATAGCGCTTCCGTGGGGCTGCGCCGGAGGGGCGTGCCGTAAAGCGCGATGGGTGCGTGCGTCGGGAGGGCCGAAAAACGATAGAAGCTGCGCGCGCCGCCGAAGAGGACGACGGAGACGTCGCCGGTATCGTCGAATACGTCGAGCGTCGCGATGTACAGGTTACCGCCGGACGCCCGCCGGACGTTGCAGTCCGCGATCCGTCCGCACAGCGTTGCGGGAACCCCCTCTGCCAGATCGCGGACGCGGACGGGGTGCGAGCGGTCCTCGTAGCGAAAGGGGAGGTGCAGGAGCAGATCGCCGATCGTTTCGATTTCCAAATCGGAAAGGGCGGCGGCCCGTTTTCGCCCCACGCCCGGCACTACG
>DAIRUD010000061.1:0-9362 GCA_036803565.1 Synergistaceae bacterium
TCCCCTGGCGGGGTGTGGGGCGGAGCCCCACGGTCTGCGCGCTGCGCGGCGGTTATTTTTTCGCCAGGGGCATGAGGCAGATCGGAAACGCGCCGTCCGGGAGGTCCAAGGCCTCCGCCGCACCGGCGGCGTCGAGCGTCGCGAGGTAGCGGGTCGCGATGCCCATGTCACCCGCCGCCAGATAGACGTTCTGCGACATCGCGCCGGCCGCCACGTAGGCGAAACCGCGCGCGCGCTCCTCGTTTCCAAAACCCTTGAGGATCTCGGGGTCGGCGACGAAGAGCAACAGCCAGGGAGCGGCTTCGGCAAACCCATCCTTGGCCACCTGTTTGCGCACGTCCTTCTTGGCAACCTCGCGCAGGGAATGATCGGCGAACAGGTATAGATAGGCCCCCTCCGGGGAGAGCGCGTAGATCCGTACGTAGGGAGGGCGTCCCATGGCCAGCGGTATCGTCCAGCCGCCGCCGTCGCGATTGCGGCCGGACGCCGCCCAGAGGATCGTCGCAAGCTCCGCCTCCGACACCGCCCCCTTCGGAAAAGCGTTCCGCGGCGCCGAAGCGCGCTCCTCCAACAGCCGATAGATCCCCGTCCCCCCGCCGACATCGGGGCGGGGAAGGTTCGTATCCGCGTCGGCCCTCGTCGAAAGCGAGAAGAGCAGGACGAGCAAGGCGACGCACACCGCGCCCGTCATCGTAAAGAGTTTCAGTTCCTGCACGTGCGGACAGCTCCTTTCCCGAAAATCGCGCAAGCGAACGCCATGCGCGCGGTTAGCATACCATATCGGCGAAAGCGCGCAATCCGGACAACGCTCCTTTTCACGCGGGCGCTCCGCCTTCGGCCTCGCGCAGCAACCCGGCGTAATCGTCCGGGGTGTCGACGTCGCGGAAAAAACCGTCCTCCCCGTCCGTCCACAACACCTCGTCCGCATACCGGAGGATCACGGCGCGCCCGCCGACGTCCCCCGAGGCGTCCAGCATGCGCCCCCTCCAGACGCCGGAGAAAAACGACGGGTGCCCGAACACCCCGTCTCGCCGCGGAACCAACGCGCTGAGTCCGGGGGCGCGTTCCTCGAAACGGCGCAGATACGCCTCGACCTGCGCGGCCGCAACGCAGGGCAAATCGCCCAGCATCAGACAGAACGCCTCCCCCGCCGGAATCGCGCCGAGCCCGAGCCGAAGCGAGCCGGACTGCCCCTCCTCGGGACATGGGTTGCGCACGATCCGCGCGCGATCCGCAAGACGGGGCAGCCCCCGCAAAACCGGATCGGAGACGACCGCGACGACCTCGTCGCAACCCGCCGCGGCCATGCGCTCCAGCACGGTTTCCAAAATCGTTCGACCGTCCGCCAACGGCAGCAGCAGCTTCTGCGCGCCCATCCGCCGCGAGAGCCCGGCGGCCAGCACGACCGCCCTCACGCCGCCCCCCGCCCTCTCTCGGCGAAAAGGCGGTCGCCTTGCAGCGAGCCGAAGAAAACGCCGGCATACGTGCGCAGCCGGTGCGGCAAATCGTCGGCGATCGCGTCGATCCGAGCCGGATCGTCGCCGAACAAGTCGCACTTGTTCACCAGCAGCAGGCGGGGCACTCCGGGCAACGCCCCTCGCGCGTAGTCCTCCGGGCTGTCGAGGATCCGCGCCAGGCACCCGACGGCAATCCGCTCCCCCTCGACGAGGCCGTAGCGCGCTTCGAGCAGGTGCGGGCGAAAGGCTCGTTCCGCGGAGAAGGGAGCGAACAAAACCTCCGCGCCGACGACGACGAGCTGGATCGTCGTCCGGGAGGGCAACACCGGTTCGTGCGCTTCGAAAGCCTTGAACGGCATCCGCCGCGCGCCGTCCGCCTCGACGACGAGGTGGTCGGCGACCGCTTCCTCATAGACCCGATCCAGAAACGCGGGGGCGACGCCGTACATCTTGCCGTCGGCGATCCGCTCCCCCAGAACCGCCTCCCCCCTCCGCTTCAAAGTGCCGCGCCACCTGCCGTCGGCCTCCGCGTCGAGAAAAACCCCGCTCTCCCCGGCCGTCGTCGGCACGCAGATCTTCGTCGTGGTCGTCGCGATCACGCGCCACCCCGCTCTCCGCCAATGGCGGGCCAGACCTTCCAACAGGGCCGTCTTGCCCCCGCCGCCGGTGATGGAGACGAGCGAAGGCGCGGGGATGCGTGCCGCGATACGAGCCAGCAGAGAATTTCCCGCCGCGATCGTCACGGGGCGTTCCCCAGCGAATCCAGCAGCGAGTCGATCTCACGCCTGGTTTCAGCCGCCTTGCCGGGGTCGGTCCGAAACGAGACGCTCAGCCAGTCTCCCTCGCGAACCCCCACCGGGAGGAAAGAGAGCGGCACGGCCAACTCCCCCTCCGCCGGAGCATCCGCGATCAACACGCCCGCATCCCCCTCGATGCGATCGACGAACAGGCGCAACGTCATCTCCCCCTCCGCGCAACGTCGAACGAGCGTCCGTCCGTCGTCACGACGATTTCTCCGGCCTCCGTCGCGGCGAACGGAATTTGCCTCTCCTCCAGCAGCGCCAGCACCTCCCCGTGCGGGTGCCCGTACGGGTTGCCCTGCCCGTAGCTGAGGATGGCGAATCGCGGCCTGGCGTCGCGCAGCAACGCCGCGTCCGTCCCGTTCCGCGATCCGTGATGCGATACCTTCAGCACCGTCGCGGGGGGCACGCGCCCCATCGCCCGCCGCCCCGGTTCCTCGATATCTCCCGTCATGAGAAACGAGACGTCCCCATAGACCACGCGCAGGACGATGCCGTTGTTGTTGGCGTCGCTGGCCGTGCCGGAGATCGCCCGGCGCGGCGCGAGCACCTCAATGCGCGCGTCGCCGACCGACTCCAGAAAACCGGCCTGGGGCCTGCCGTAGCGGATATCGCGCGAGCGAATCGTCGCCAGCATCTCGCGCTGGATGGCGGAACCGTGATTGTAGCCGCTGTCCCAGACCTTGCCGACCTCGAACGCGCGCAACACGTCGGGCACGCCCCCGATGTGGTCCTCGTGCGGATGCGTCGCCACCAGGATGTCGATCCGCCGGACGCCGAGCTGCCGCAGACGCCCGACGAGCGCAGCGGCGGAACGCCGCGGTCCCGCGTCGACCAGGACGTTCTCGCCGCCGGGAAAGTGAAAGAGGAACGCGTCGCCCTGCCCCACGTCGAAGGCGTAGAGCGAGAGCCCTCCCTCGTAAAAATTCTCCCCGCCGAACAGGGACAGGAGCGCCAGGACGACGGCCGCGACCAGATATACGATCCGCATCCGCTTGCGCCGTGGGGCGCGATATGACTTCCGCCTCGCCATCTTCTCAAACACCCTTTGCCTTCGGTTTACCGAAAAATCGCATGCGCCTTTCCACCGGGAGCATGTACAATGATTAAAGCACGAAGCAACGAAATCTTCCAAGGAGGAGTTGGCGATGAAACTCAACGAGTTCAAGTTGGAACGCCTGTTCGCGCGCTTCGCCAAGGGCGCGAAATACATGCTGAGCGCCACGTCCTGCGACAGCTGCAGCATGCGGGAAATTCTCGACATGGCCGACGCGGAGTGCCTGAAATTGTGGGAGAAACTCGATATGGGCTATACGGACTATCGGGGGCACCCCAAACTCCGCGAGGCGATCATGACCCGCTACAAGACCCTGAGCGCCGACGATATCCTCGAAGTCGCCCCGGAGGAGGGCATTTTCATCGTGCTCAACACCCTCCTCGGCGAGGGCGACGAGGTCGTCGTCATGCAGCCGACGCTCCCCTCCCTGCACGAAATCCCCAAATCGCTGGGCGCGACCGTCATACCCTGGACGCTGGAGGCGACGAACTGGGGCTGGCGCCTCGACACCGATTTCCTGGCGCGGGCGGTGACGTCGAAGACGAAGCTGATCGTCCTCAACATCCCCAACAACCCCACGGGCTACGTGCCGGTCCTGGCCGATATCCAGCGCATCGCGCACATCGCCGACCGCGTCGGGGCCTGGGTGTTCAGCGAGGAGACGTATCGCAGCATGGAGCACGACCCCGGCGCCGAGCTGCCCTCGGTCGCCGACGTCTATCCACGGGCCATCGCCCTCGGCGGCATCAACAAGCTGGGCCTCGCCGGCTCGCGCGTCGGCTGGCTGGCGTCGCGGAACCGCAGCATCATCGCCAACTGCCTGGCGTTCAAGGACTACACGACGCTCTGCCCCAACGCGCCGTCGGAAATCCTTGCCCTCATCGCCATTCGCAACTTCCGCACCCTGCTCAGCAGGACCCACTCCATCATCCTGGAAAACCTCGGCCTGGCCGAGGGATACTTCACCTCGAAAACCGACTGGTTCCAGTGGATCGCGCCGAACGGCGGATCGACCGCCTTTCCGCAGCTGAACACCGCCTTCAAGGTCGGCGAGCTCTGCGACAAGGCGATGGATGAGGACGGGATCATGATCATCCCCGACCGCATCTTCAACATGAACCAGAACCGCTTCCGCGTCGGTTTCGGGCGCAAGAGCTTCAGCCACGCCCTGGCCATGTTCAGCGACTTCATGGAGCGCTTCGCCGCGCGACAGAACGGCGGGACGGAAACCCCGCAATAGGCGGAAACGAAACGGAGACAACGCGCGCAGGACGACAAAAAACGGGGGCTTCGCACTGTCGCGATGCCCCCGCTCTCATACAAATCCGCCCAACCGCGTCGGGAAGGAGCGCTGCCTGCGGCTCGCCGCACGCGCGCCTCTTTGCGTCCGCTATTTTTCCTTCGTCCAGGGAATCTCCGAATAACCCCACGGCGTCACGAGCAGAAAGTGAAGCTGTATGCCGCGCTCGCACAGCGCCCGGATGTGCGGCAGATAGGCCAGCACGTCGCCGATAACCCAGGTATCGGAAATCACCCACACACGCTTGCAGTTGTTGCCGGAAAAGAGCGCCGCGTGATCCACCATCATACGCAGCCCCTCGTCGAGCAGGATCGGGCCGACCGATAGGATCACCGCTTCCTCCCGCCTGCCGATCTCCTTGGTGACGGGAATGAGGTCCGCGTGTACGGCGGCCCACTCCAGCCGATTGAACAGATAGTCGAGGTCTACGGGAGCCTGTCGCTCGCCGTTTCCCGACATCATATCGAGCGGATCGGCCGCGTAGTCGTCGGAAAGCGCCGTCGCCAGCCACGCTTGAATCTCCTGCACGATCTTCATCACATAATCTGGCGTACTCGTAACCCCGGACATCGCGTTCAGCACGTCTCCCACCATCCATACGTCTCTCGATTCGCTCATTTCTCCCGCACCTCCTCAGGAAACGGTCTCCTCTACCCGCGACGAGCATATCACATTCATGCGTAAATTGCCGCTCTTTGTGCAGAAAATTTTCGCGCCCGCCGCAATCCGTCTCCGACGGGATATAATACAGGCAGAAGGTCGTCTGTGCAAGCGCGGGGTATCGCCGGACCGTTCCCCGCGTCCTTGCGCGGAAGGACAGGAGGGCGTTTCGCAGATGGGGCGCACGTACCCCGAACATTACATTCGCTTTCTCGGAACGGCGGGCACCCGTTTCGTCATGCTCTCGCAACGGAACGCATCCGGCGGCATCTGGTTCTCCTTCGGGGGGGCGCGCGGGGTCGTCGACCCCGGCCCCGGCAGTCTGGTGCAGATCTGCCGGGCCGAACCGCCGCTTTCGGCGACCGAAATCGACACGCTGATCCTCACGCACCGGCATATCGACCACAGCGGCGACCTGAACGTCCTGGTCGAGGGGATGACGTTGCGCTGCCGTACGAAGCGGGGGCGGGTGCTCCTCACCGAGGACAGCGTCGCCGAAGGGGACGCCGTCCTTCTGCGCTACGAGGCGAACCGCGTGGAACACATCCTGGCGCACGCGGACGGCGTGCGGGTTCCCCTTTCGCCCGTCGCGACGGTGGAATCCGTCCTGCACGCCCACCACGGCGTGCAGTGTTTCGGGCTGATCTTTCGCGGGGACGGGCTGCCGACGTGGGGGATCATCAGCGATACGACCGCGCTGCCGAGCTTTCCCCGGCGCTACGCGGACTGCCAGCTGATCGTGATCAACATGGCGTTGCCCCTGCCCTGGGCGCGCCTCGACCACATGTCCGTACCCGACGTCGCCTCGCTGTTGCAGGTGTTGCGGCCGCGCACCGCGCTGCTCACCCACATGGGGGGACAGCTGCTGGACATGGGGCGCGAGCGCGTGGCGGCCTCGCTCTCCACAAAGTGGACCCGGGTCGAGGCGGCATACGACGGCATGGTCGTCGACTTCACACATGGATTTTCCAACTTTCAGGGAGGCGATACGGATGGATAGCATCGAACGCTCGGAAGCGCTTGCCTTTCACAAGAAGGCAAAGGGAAAGGTGCAGATCTTCCCCACCCTCGGCATTCGCGACGAACACCAGCTGGGCATGGCCTACGTCCCCGGCTGCGGTCCCGTGTGCGAGGAGATTTCCCGCGACGCCAACGGCGCGTACGACTATACGGGAAAGGCCAACCGGCTGGCCGAGGTCAGCAACGGAAGCGCCGTCCTCGGCCTCGGGGACATCGGCGCCAGCGCCTCCCTCCCCGTCCTGGAGGGCAAGTGCCTGCTCCTAAAGCAATTCGGCGACGTGAACGCGATCCCCATCGCCATCGACGCCCCCACGACGGAGGAGATCGTGGCGTTCTGCCGCATGATCGCGCCGACGGTGGGCGGCATCAACGTCGAGGACGTGCGCAGCCCGGACGCCTTTCACGTCGTCCGGGAGCTGTCGGAGACGCTCGACATCCCCGTCTTCTGCGACGACCAGCAGGGCTCGGCGGTCGTCATCCTCTCCGCGGTCAAAAACTCGCTGCGGATCCTCGGCATCTCCATCGAGGAAGCGCGGATCGTCATCCTGGGAGCGGGCTCGGCGGGGATCGCCACGGCGGAACTGCTGCTCACCGCGGACGCAAAGGACGTCATCGTGTTGAACGAAACCGGCATCCTCGGGCCGGGCAACCCCAAGATGGACGTCATCCAGAAGGAAACCGCCGAGCGGACGAACCCGCGCGGCGTACGCGGAGGCCTGGAGGAGGCGCTTACGGGCGCGGACATTCTCATCGGGCTTTCGCGCAGCGGCATCCTTTCCGGGGAGTCCATCCGGCGCATGAACCGCAAACCCGTGGTCATGGCGCTCGCCCTGCCGGACCCGGAGATCTCCTGCGAAGAGGCCGCGCAGGCCGGTGCGTTCATCTACGCCTCCGGCCGCCTCCAGGACTCCAACACCCTCCTCAACCTACACGCCTTTCCGGGCATGGTCCGGGGCGCGCTCGACGTGCGCGCGCGGAAGCTCACCAACTCCATGCTGCTGGCCGCCGCCGAGGCGCTGGCCAATATGGTCGACCGCCGACACCTGGCGCCGGATCACATCTGCCCGCGCTTTTTCGGCAGCGAGACGACGCCCCGCATCGCCGAAGCGGTCGGACAGGCGGCGATCCGCGACGGCGTCGCCCTGTTGCACATCCCCGAGGGACAGATCTACAACGAGACCTGGCGCCGCGTCTTCGGCGACATCGAACATATCTGAACCGAAAGGGGGCGTACGGGACAGAGCCCGCCCCCTTCAATCACCGAAGTAGAGGAGCCGCAGCAGGACGAGGGCGGTGACGACGAGGTTCATGCGCAGCGAGTGCCGCTCCATGAACCAGGATTTTTTCGCGTCGAAACCCGCCCGGCTGCGGCGCAGGCGTTCGCGCACGGCGGAGAGGCGGGGGACCATGCTCGGCGTCGTGCGCCGGTATTCGAGATAGGCGTCGCCGAACTCCCCGCGCAGAAAGCCCTCCTCCGCCGGAATGATCACCAACGCGTAGATGGCGAAATAAGCGAGCAAAAAGGCGGGGACCCACGGCCAGCCGACCATCAGCGCCCAGCCGAGGCCGATGAGGGCGTTGCCCGCGTAGAGCGGATTGCGCACCCACGCGTACGGCCCCCAGGTGACGAGTTCGGGCGCACCGATGACGAGCGTACGGTACTTCGGAATGACGCCCGCGGCCCAAAAACGGAGCGCCTGGCCGCCGATCAGCAGGGGCACCGCGCACGCGGTTCGCGCGATCGACCAGGAGACGGGAAAGAGAAAAACCGCCAGCGCGAAGAGCCCCCACAGCAGCCCCCGGTATTTGAAGATCAGGTCCTTCACGCCTCCGCATCCTCCTTGCGCGCGGCTTCCTCCGCGCCGTCCAGGTCTCCGGACTGGGTCAATATCTGTTGCGCCGCGCCCCAACCGATCATCTTGAGCACGACGAGCATCCCCATGAAAATCCCCGTATGCTCCGTCAGAAAACGCCAACCGACCCCCAGCACACCGGCGGCGCTCCACGGCACGAAGACGCGGAAGACGAGCGCCGCGCCGCCCTCCGCCGCGCCGCTCCCCCCCGGCGTGGGGATAAAGTAGAGCAAAAACAGGAAGAGCGCCTGCACGAGGATACACTCCAGGTAGTTCACAGGCAGGCCGACCGCCAGGATCATGCACGGCATGACGGAGAGGAGCGCGATCATCTGGAGAACCGCCAGCAACGCCGCCAGAAGGAAGTAGCGCCTGCCGCGGGTCAGGAGCGCCCACAAATTCTGGTTGTACGAATCGATCTCGCGGCTCACGCGCCGCAGGATGTGCCCCACCCACTCCGGCTTCAGCAATCCGACGCGCTTGAGCAGGACGACGAGGGTTCCCCCCGCCCGCTTGACCAGGCGGGGCCGGACGACACTGAGCACGATCGCGCCTCCGGCGATCGTACAGAAGACGACGATATAGAGGAGGAACCAGCGCATGCCGGCTCCCACCTCGGGCAGACGCTCCTGCAACAGGAAGCCGAAGGGGATGGTCAACACCAGGATCAACAGGGTCAGGATCGTCCGCGTCAGCGTAATGGCGACGCTTTTTCCGACGCTGATGCCCTTGCGGTACATGAGGTAGATCTGGAACGGGCCGCCGCCGCTCTGCATCGGCGTGATCGCCGCGCCGAAATAGTTGATCCAGGTGAGCTCCAGCGCAAAGGCATACGACACCTGCTCCCCGGCCGCGCGCGTCAGCGCCCAGAGTTTGAGCGCATCCAGCAGCCAGACCGCGACGACGAGCGACGCCGCGAAGGCCAAGCGCGCGGGCACGGCGCTGCGGAAGATATCGAACGAGGACGTGTCGACGCTGGAATAGAGGACGGCACAGCTGACCGCGGCGCTCAGCAGAAGAAATATCGAAAGGCCCTTCTTCAGGGACAACAGGCGTCACCTCCCCCGCAGGGCGCACACAGACCCAAAACCGCTCCGGAAACGCCGGGAGGGGCCATTCCGGCAAAACGACCGTTTTTACCTCGCAAGGGAACCGGCGCCCAACGGAAAAAGGACGCCGCAGCCTGCGGGCAAACCGGGGCTTGCGGATTGGTCG
>DAIRUD010000062.1:0-9313 GCA_036803565.1 Synergistaceae bacterium
GGACGACGCCGCGCGCCTGTTGCGCGCGGCCTATGAGGGCGGGATCACCTTCTACGACACCGCGCGCGCCTACACGGACAGCGAGGCGAAGATCGGGGCCGCGCTCGGCGATGTGCGGGAGAAGATCGTCATTGCCACGAAGACGCACGGGGCCAGCGCCGAGAAGCTGGCCGAGGACCTCGACACCAGCCTGTGCGAGCTGCGCACGGACTACATCGACCTCTACCAGTTTCACATCGCGAAGAAGTGTCACCGCCCGGGGGAGCCGGACGGTTTGTACGACGCGATGCTGCGCGCGCGGGACGCGGGCAGGGTCCGCCACATCGGCCTGACGGCACACCGGCTGGATGTAGCGTTGGAAGCGGCGGCCTCGGGACTGTACGACACGGTGCAGTTTCCGCTGAACTACCTCTCGTCGGAGAAGGAGCTTGCCCTCGTGGCGCTCTGCGCGGCGCACGACGTCGGTTTCATCGCCATGAAAGCGCTCTCCGGCGGCTTGGTCACCGACGCGTCGTTGGCGTTCGCCTTTCTGCGGCAGTACCCGAACGTCGTGCCCATCTGGGGCATCCAGAAGCAGTCGGAGCTGGAGGAGTTCCTGCGCTTCGAGAAGACCCCGCCGCTTCTGGACGCGGCGCGGCGGGAGCGGATCGAACGGGACAAGGCGGAGCTCGGCGGGGATTTCTGTCGGGGCTGCGGCTACTGCCTGCCCTGCCCGGCCGAGATCGAACTGAACTGGGTGATGCGCATGCCGGAAGTGCTGCGTCGAATGAACCCGGCGGAGTTCGTCACCGAGGAGTGGCAAAAGAAGATGGAGCGGGCCAAGGACTGCATCCAATGCGGCACCTGCAAGACCCGCTGCCCCTACGAACTGGACCCACCGACGCGGATCATTGAGTCGTACGAGAACTACCGGGCGTTTTTAAGGGAGTGGAGCACGCGGTAGATCGGAGAGCCCCTAAGGGTTCTTACCGTCAGGCGAGCACGTCGCGCAGCAGCCGCTCCACCGCCGTCTTCTGGCCGCCCTCGGCGACGGTCGCGCCGATGCAGGCGGGGCAGCCCCAGCGACACTTGCAGTGGCACAGCGCGTCGAGGCCGGCGCGGAAGAGATCGCGGCCCAGTTCGTAGAGGGCTTCCGACAGGCCGATGCCGCCGGGGATGTTGTCGGCGACGAAGAGCGTCGGGCGGCCGAAGTGCGGGTCGCGCGCGTGGCCCTTGACGATGATGTCGCCTCGGTCGCACATCAGGAAGAGCGGCGCCACCGTGCGCACGAGATTGACCAGGCCCGACAGGGTCTCCTCGCCCTCCGCGTCGTCCGCGCGCGGGTCCGGCAGGTGCATCCAGAAGGCCGTCGTGTGCATCTGTTCCTCCGGCAGGTGGATGTTGCCGTAACCGACGTTCTCGTGCGTCTGGAGCTTGATCTTCTTGTAGATGGTCGGGCGCGTCGCCAGCAGCACCTCTCCCCAGCCGTAGCCCTCGGCGGTCTCCGTCTCGTCCAGCACCTCGATCCGCGCGCCCGCGTCCCCGTCCGTGTAGTAATCCACGTCCACGCGTTTCACGTAGCAGCGCATCTGCTCGTGATCCAACTCCTGAACCTGGTACGGCTCGCCGAGGTGGAAGTAGATGGCCTGCGGGAAGATCAGCGTCGGCGCGGTGCGCCGGTCCATCTGGCCGATGACCAGCGGTTTGGACGGGTCGGTGACGTCGTGGATGACGAAGTTCTCGCTGGTCGCGCTGCGCAGGGAGAGCGAGGCGGCGGGGTAGGAGTCCTCCTGCCAGTAGTACGCGCCCTCCTGCAGGTGCAACACGTCGTGCCGCTCCAGAAAGTCCAGCGCGTCGTCGACCTCGTGCCCGCCGAAACGATCCCCCTGCTTGAAGGGCAGCTCGAAGGCCGAGCACTTGATGTGCCCGATCTGGATGTACGGGTTCTGCGGGTTGATGCGGGCGTGTTCCGGCGACGCGCCGAAGAAGTACGACGGGTTGGCCGAGAGGAACTGGTCGATCTGCAACGACGAGGCGATCATGACGGCGGCGGAGATTTTGCCCTCCTCCGCGCGCCTGCCCGCGCGTCCCATCTGCTGCCAAGCCGAGGCGACGCTGCCGGGGTAGCCGTGCAGCAGGGCCAATTCCAGTGAGCCGATGTCGATGCCCAACTCCAGGGCGTTGGTGCTGACGACGCAGTGGATGTCGCCGCTGCGCAGCCCGCGTTCGATGGCCCGGCGCTCGTTGGGCAGATAGCCGCCGCGATATCCGGCGATCCGCTCCGGCCGGATGCCGTGCTTGACCGCCGCGTCCTGCAAATATTTCAACAACAGCTCGACGTTGATGCGCGAGCGGCTGAAGACGATGGTGCGGATGCCGTTGGCCACCGCTTCGACGGCGATGCGCGAGGTCTCCAGCAGGGCCGAGCGGCGGATGCCGAGCTGGCTGTTGACGACCGGCGGGTTGTAGAAGAGGATGCGGCGCTCGGCGGCGGGCGCGCCGTTTTCGTCGACCAGCTCGACCTCCCGCCCGGTCAGCGACTCCGCCAGCTCCCGGGGATTGGCGATGGTCGCCGAGCAGCAGATGAAGGTCGGGTTGGAGCCGTAGAAGGCGCAGATGCGGGCGAGCCGCTGCAAAATGAGGGCGAAGTGCGAGCCGAAGATACCGCGATAGGTGTGCAGTTCGTCGATGACGACGTAGCGCAGGTTCTCGAACAGGTTGCGCCACTTGGTGTGGTGCGGCAGAATGCCGGTGTGCAGCATGTCGGGGTTGGTGATGACGACGTGCCCGGCGTCCCGCACCTTGGTGCGGGCGTCCATGGGCGTGTCGCCGTCGTAGGTGAACGTGCGCACGTCGAGGCGCATCTCCTCGATCAGCTCGTGCAGCTCGGAGAGCTGGTCCTGCGCCAGCGCCTTGGTAGGGAAGAGGTAGACGGCGCGCGCTTTGGGGTCCTGCATGACGGCGTGCAGCACGGGCACGTTGTAGCAGAGCGTCTTGCCGGAGGCGGTCGGGGTGACGATGACGGCGTGCTTTCCGGCGAGGGCGAGCGAGATCGCCTGCGCCTGGTGGGTATACGGCGATGCGATGCCGCGTCGCCGCAGCGCGGTGACGAGCTCCGGCGAAATATCCGGCCAGGGCGCGGTCCGCGCCGGGCGGGACGGCAGGGCTTGATGGGCGGCGATCTCCCCGGGGAGCGATTCGATCCAGCGGATCAACCCCGGTAGGTCCTTTTTCGTGCGCGCGAACGGCGATTCCTTCATAAACGGCTATCCTCCCCGGCCGGGAATCCACGGTTTGTTTCGCGCATATCCCGACCGATAATCATTATAGCCTTTTTGCCGATCGGCGGATATGTTGCGCGGGTTCGGGAAAACGCGAAATAGGTGTTAAAATATGAGGGACGTGACAAATGAACGCCGGGGAGGGGGATGTGCGTGAGCGAATTCGGGGACCAGCCGATCGACGGCGGGCAGAACGAAGGTTTTGCGGAGATTCCCATGGATTTCGACGCGCTCTACGCCGAGAACAACCTCCTCCGGGGCGAGCTGGCCGCGCTGCATGAGGAATACGAGCATATCCAGCGCGTCGAGATCCCGGCGGCGAAGGTCGCCTACCTGATCAAAGTCGGCGCGCTGCGGGTGGAGCTCCTGCAGGCGCAGATCGCCGTCATGAAGACGCGCCGGCAGATCCTGCTCTTCCGCACGCACATCGAACGGGGCGACTTCGTCGACGAGGTGTCCCTGCGCCATCTCGTGGATATCGAGTTCAAGGAGTGGGACGAGCGCCTGCGCCAGGAGGCCGCGCAGGTCGAGGACGCGAAGGCGCGTTTTTCCTCCCTGACGACGCCGGAGGACGCGGAGGAGATCCGCAGCGTCTACCGTATGCTTTCGCGCAAGATCAACCCGGAGATCAACCCCGATCAGAGCGAGGAGGCCACCTCCCTGTGGCCCAGCGTGCACCAGGCGTACGTGTGGGGCGACCTCTTCCACCTGAAGGCGCTGGCGATCATGGCGGACGACTATCCGGAGAGCTACGACCTGCCGACCAACGTCGGCGCCATGCGGCGCACGCGCGACGTGCTCCACGAAAAGATCGCGCAGGCGACGCACCGCATCCGCAATGCCAAAAGCAACTCCGCCTTCGAGTGGCGCACGCTGCTGGACGATCCGGTGCGCCTCGCCGAGGAGCAGTCGAAGCTGCGCAACGAAATCGGCAGGATCCGCGCACAGCACGCGGCCCTGCAGGATATGTTGAAATCCCTGGAGACGCGGAGCGCGCGCAGATAGCGCAAACCTGCGGCACGGACGTGAACGGCGATCCGATGGCCAATCGACCATCGGATCGTTTTTTTGCCGGGCCGTGCGGCATGCGCCGGGATGGAGATACGAAAGGAGTGGAGCCGTTGTCCGATCGGGACGACATCGTGGTCGTCAACGCCAGCGAGAACAATCTGAAAGGGGTGTCCGTGCGCATACCCAAGAAGCGCCTGTCCGTGGTGACGGGGATCTCCGGCTCGGGAAAGTCGTCGCTGGTGTTCGACACCATCGCCGCCGAATCCCGGCGCGAGCTCAACGAGACCTTCCCCAGCTTCGTCCAGCACTACCTGCCCAAGTACGGCCGTCCGCAGGTGGACATCATCCGCAACCTGCCCGTCACCATCGTGCTCGACCAGAAGAAGCTGTCGGACAACGCGCGGTCGACGGTCGGCACTTACACGGACGTCTTCACCTTTTTGCGGCTGCTCTTCTCCCGCGTCGGCAAGCCGTTCGTCGGCTACTCCGACGGATTTTCCTTCAACCACCCCGAGGGCAAGTGCCCGGCCTGCGACGGCCTCGGCGTGCGCACCGAGCTGCTGCTCGACAAGCTGATCGACTTCGACAAGTCCCTCAACGAGGGCGCGATCGACTTTCCGACGTTCCAGACCGGTTACTGGCGTTGGATCCGCTACGCCTATTCGGGGTACTTCGACCTGGACAAGAAGATCCGCGACTATTCGCGGGAGGAGCTGGAGATGTTCCTCCACTCCCCCCAGATCAAACCCAAGAACCCGCTGCCCCGCTGGCCGAAGACGGCGCTTTACGAGGGGATCGTCCCCCGTTTCTACCGCAGCATCATCGGGCGCGACGAGGGCAAACGGCGCGGCAAACGGATGCGCAAGATCGTGACGACGGGCGAATGCTCGGAATGCGGCGGCAGCCGGCTCAACGAGCGGGTGCGGAGCTGCCGGATCAACGGCATGAGCATCGCCGACGTCTCCAAGCTGCCGCTGGAGGATCTGCTGGCGTTCGTCCTGGGCGTCGAAGATCCGCTCGCCGTCGACATCCGGCGGGAGGTCGAAAAGCGCCTGCGCGCCATGCTGGACATCGGCCTCGGCTACCTGACGCTGTCGCGCGGCACGGGGACGCTGTCGGGCGGCGAGGCACAGCGCATCAAGATCGCCAAGCACATCAACGGCTCGCTCGCCGACATCGTCTACGTCCTCGACGAGCCGAGCGCCGGGCTGCACCCGCACGACATCGGCAGGCTCAAGGGGGCCATCCTGCGCCTGCTGGAACAGGGCAACACCGTCCTGATGGTCGAGCATCACCCGGACCTGATCCGCATGGCGGACCACATCGTCGACATGGGGCCGGAGGCGGGCGAGGGCGGCGGGGAGATTCTCTACGCCGGACCGTTCGAGGGGTTTGCGGACGCCGGGACGGCGACGAGCCGGGATTTGGCCGAGGGCGTGGCGATCAAGGCGGAGCTGCGGCGGCCGCACGGCTGGATCGAGGTTGCGGGCGAACATTACCACAATCTGGGGGATCTGCGCGTGCGCATCCCGCTCGGCGTCCTCGCCGCCATCTGCGGGGTCGCGGGATCGGGAAAGAGTTCCCTGGGAGAGGTGGCGCAGCGGTATTTTTCGCAGGACGTCGTCGCCATCTCGCAGAAGAACATCGGCATCAGCCTCCGCTCCACGCCCGCGACGTACATGGACGTCGGCGACGAGATCCGCAAGCTCTTCGCCCGCGAGAACCGCGTCGCGGAATCGTACTTCAGCTTCAACTCGAAGGGCGCCTGTCCCTGCTGCAAGGGGCGGGGCGTGATCATCACCAATATGGCCTTCATGGAGGATATCGTCTCCACCTGCGAGGTCTGCAACGGTACGCGCTACAACGAAAAGACCCTGTCCTACCGCTGTCGCGGGAAGAACGTCGCGGAGGTCATGGGCATGACCGTATTGCAGGCGTTGGACTTCTTTGCCGACCGTCCCTTCGCCCACCTGCTGCGGCGGATGGAGCGCGTGGGGCTGGGCTACCTGCGGCTCGACCAGTCGCTCTCCACGCTCTCCGGCGGGGAATTGCAGCGGCTGAAGCTGGCGAGCCACCTGGACGCGCGGGGAACGGTCTATATCCTCGACGAGCCGACGGCCGGACTGCATATGGAGGACGTGAAAAAACTGCTGTCCCTTTTCGACGCGCTGGTCGACGAGGGCAACTCCGTGATCGTGATGGAGCACAACCTGGCCGTGATCAAGCGCGCGGACTGGTTGATCGAGCTGGGTCCCGAGGGCGGCAACAAGGGAGGCCGGTTGATCTACGCCGGAACGCCGGAGGGTATGCGCGCCGCTCCGGAGAGCGTTACGGGAAGATATCTGTAATTCTATTTCTAACTCAAATATCCCGTAATAAATAGCGAAATATACCATCATTACACGTGTCATGAATTAAAAACAGAATAATATACAGGGAGGGTGTTGGCAATGACCAATCTGTCGGAAGTCCTGGTGCATGTGTATCGCGGAGAGCGATTGGAGTCCCTGCACCGCGGGCACGTCGCCGTCGTCGACACGACCGGGCGCGTGCTGGCGTACGCGGGGGACCCTTATGCGACGACGTTTTTCCGCTCGGCGGCGAAGCCGATGCAGGCGTTGAACGTCGTGTTCTCCGGCGCGGCGGACCGTTTCGGCTTTACGCAGGAGGAACTCGCCGTCATGTGCGGTTCGCATTACGGCGAGTCGTTTCACGTGGAGGCGGTCCGCTCCATCCTGGAGAAGGCGTCGGTGCCCGTGACGGCGCTGCGCTGCCCCGCCTCCCTCTCCATGAACGGCGTCGTCGCCCTGCGGCAGGCGCGCGAGGGCGTGGAGCCGAATCCGCTGTTCTCCAATTGCTCGGGAAAGCACGGCGGCATGCTCGCCGCCTGCGCCGCGAAGGCGTACGACGTCGCGACCTACGACCGGCCGGAGCACCCCGTGCAGCGGGAGGTGCTCCATATCCTCTCCGAGCTGTGCGGCGTCGCGGCGTCGCGGATCGGCATCGGCGAGGACGGCTGCGGCGTTCCCGTGCACTACATGCCGCTCTACAACATGGCGCTGGGGTATGCGCAATTCGCCAATCCGTCGGGGCTGTCGCAGGAGTATCGCGTCGCCTGCGCGCGGATGTTCGGGGCCATGCAGGCCGCGCCGGAGATGGTGTCGGGGACGGCGGGTTTCTGCACCGAACTGATGCGCTATACCGGCGGCAGGTTGATGGCCAAGCTCGGTGCGGAGGCGGTGTACTGCGTCGGCGTCAAGGACCGCAACATCGGCATCGCGGTGAAGATCGAGGACGGAACCGGCTCCCGCGCGACCGCCCCCGCGGTGATCGAGGTTTTGCGCCAGTTGGACGTCCTGCGCGACGACGAAGTGGACAACCTGCACCGATTCGTCCGCCCGGAGAACCGGAACGAGCACGGTCACGTGGTGGGCGGGATCGAACCCGTCTTCCGGCTGCACCGGGTGAACGTCGCGTAGGCGCGGCGTCGGTTTATTCCGCCGTTTTGTCCAATCGGGGCTACGCCATCGCGGGCAGCCCCGATTTTTGCGTCTCGTTTGCGGCGACTTGCGAGGCGGAGCCGACCGGGGGAGTGCTGCCACGCGGCCGATCATCGTGAGCGATTGGAATGATAACTGGAATTACTTGAAAACCTCCCGGAAGTCGAGGGTGCGGCTGTAGCCGACGATGAACTTCACGTCGTTGCGGCTGTGCTTGCCGTAGAACGTGTCGTCCTCGTAGCGGAGCCAGGCCGGGTAGACGCCGAACGACCAGCCCTTGAGCGCCCCCGCCGCGGGGACGTATTCCAGGATCAGGTCGAACTCGTGCGCCGCGATCGTGCCGCGCTCGTCGTAGCTCTCGATGTCCCAGCCGTAGTTGAAGGTCATGCCCGCGCGCAGGCCGGGGACGAACACCTCGGACAGGTCGTAGGTCACGCCGACCTTGACGACCTTCTCGCCGTCCCAGACGAAGTCGTCGAGCTGCGCCCAGGTCTGGATGTAGTTGCGGTTGTCGCTGTTACCCCACGGCGTCAGGCGGAACTGCATCTCCTTGCCGTCCTCGGCCCGGGTCTGGCCGTAGCCCAGGAAGAACGACCAGGGGCCGCGCGCGTACTTCGCCGAGGCGCTGAAGTGGTACTCGTCGTGCGGGTCCGGCGAGAGGTAGGAGGCAAGCGCGGTCTCGTACTTTCCCCAGATGTAGTAGCCGGTCAGGGTGAGGACGCCGCCGTCGTCGAAGGCGATGGGATAGGAGGCGGCGATCTGCGCGTTTTTGCGGAAATCCTTGCCCTCGCCGAAGCCGACGTCGACGAACGCCGCGTCGTCCGGGCCGAACGCGTAGCGCAGGCCGACGGAGTGGATGTAGTCGATGCGCGCGCCGTCGTCGTAGCCGTCGCGGTTCTGGTGCCACATGTTGGTGATGCGGCGGAAGTTGTCGTCCCAGTCGTTGTGGAAGCGGTCCGCCCAGCCGTAGCCGAGCTCGAATGCGCCGATCCGCCACTTGGCCTCGAAACCGCGGTAGCCGTGCGGGTTGACGCCGCCGGAGGTGCCGATGGTGCCCACGCGGATGGGGGTGAAGCCGCCGCGGAGCTGGAAGTTGCGTTCGTCGTCGCCGAAGCGGAGTTTCAGCGCCGCCTCGCGGAACGAGGCGCTGCTCGAGTCCTCGTTCTCGCGGATGTCGTACTTCAGGACCTCGGAGTTGCCCGTCCCCTCGCCGAGGTTCGCCGCCAGGCCGGCGTCGAAACCGACGACGCCCCACGCGTAGCCGGAGCGGAAGTCCAGCCCCAGGCCCAGCGCGTTGACGTGGATCTCGCTGGCCTCGCTGCCCCCGGCGTTGTGGTTGTCCCGCGCCCGGCCGTAATAGGTCATCCGCAGGCCCAGCCAGGCGTCGTTCCAGAAGTCGGCGCCGCTGCGCTCCCTTTCTTCGTGTGCGCCCGCCGCCGGCGCGGGACGCGAAAAGGCCAGCAGCATCGCGGCGATCGTCAGGAGAAGAAGCGGGCGCAGGGCGGGTTTCCTCATCTCGGCCGGGCTCCTTTCAGCTGTGGG
>DAIRUD010000063.1:0-9296 GCA_036803565.1 Synergistaceae bacterium
TCGCCCGCCGCCGCGCCCGTGCAACTCCGAAAACCCGCCCGGACAGGGTTACAGGTCGTTTTTGTGGAATTCGCCCCGCTGCATGATGATCCTGATGTTGGCGCGGTCGGCGAAGGCGTCCGCATTCCGCAACGGGTCCCCCGCGACGAGAATCATATCCGCCGCCTTGCCCGGCTCGATGCTGCCGATCTCCCTCTCCCGCATCATCAGCCGAGCGTTCTCCCGCGTGGCGGAGAGGATGGCGCGCACGGGGCCCATGACCCGCGCCTTCAGCCCGATCTCCATATTCTTGTGCGGTTGGCCCGAGCCGACCACATCCGAGCCGGAACCGATGTCGAGCCCCGCGTCGACCGCCGTCTGGACGGCTTCGAGGGCGGTTTCCCGCACCTGCTTCATCTTGCGCAGGAAATAGGCGGGAAGGCCTAGTTTCTCCCCGTTTTCGCTCATGTAGAAATAGGTGGTGAGCGTCGGGACGAGCCAGCAGCCGCGCTCCTTCAAAATCCGCGCCGTCGCCGCGTTGAGATAGTTGCCGTGCTCGATGCTGTACACGCCGTTCTCGGCACAGAGCTTCATGCTGTTGTTCGAGTAGCAGTGCGCCAGGACTTTTTTGCCGACGGCCGCCGCCTCGTAGACCACGGCGCGGATTTCCTCCGGCGTGTACTGCGTCGTCTCCGGCTCGTCCGCCTCGCTGGCACAGCCGCCGCCGGCCATGATCTTCAGATGGTCGACACCCTGGCGTAGCTGCTCGCGCGCCGCCTTCGTCACCTCCGCGACGCCGTCGGCGATGGCCGCCGCGAAGGGCGACACGGCCGGGGGGTTGCACTCCGTCGAATAACGCATGTCGGCGTGGCCGCCGGTCTGGCTGATCGACTTGCCGCACACCGCCAGCCGCGGCCCGGGCACGAGCCCGCGCTCGACCGCGACGCGGAAACCCGCGTCCGCGCCGCCTGCGTCCCGCGCGGTGGTAAACCCCTGGTCGAGCGTATCGCGGAGAATATCGAGCGCCTTGACATAGTGCATCGCCGGATAATCCCTGCGGTGCAGCTCGCAAAAATCGTTGTCGAAGAGGCTCAGGTGAATGTGCGCGTCGATCAGCCCCGCCATCAGGGTCAAACCGCGGCAGTCCACCGTCTCCGCCGACGCGAGCGACGGCGCGGCCCCGCCGCCGCACTCCCGGATCGTCGCGCCCTCCGTCACCACCCAGCCGTTTTCGACCGGGTCGCTCCCCGTACAATCGAACAGCAGCGCGTTTTTGAAAAGTTTCATGCTCATGCCAATTTACCGGGTTCGGCCCGCTTCTGGAAGACGACCAGCATAGTGACGGAGACGATCACCGCCGGCAGCACCGACGGGTACTTCACCGCAAAGGCCACGCCCTGTTTCTTCAAGATCTCCATGATCAGCGTCGTCGCGCCGCCGGAGAGGATCGACGCCATGCCGCCCAGGGCCGTCATCCGCTCCGGCCAGCAAACCGCCGCCACCACGGCGGGCGAAATCGCCGCGCCGTACATCGTGTAGGCGTACATCTGGAGCGCCAGCAGCTCGGGGAAGAATTTGATCAGGACATACCCGAGGATACCCAGACCCAGCACGCAGCAGCGCGAGACGAAGAGCATCCGCTTGGGATCGGGATTGGGGTTGATGTAGCGGGCGTAGATATCCCACCCCGTGTTGATGCCGATCGACAGGAGGAAGGAGTTGGCGGTCGTGATGATGAACGCCGCCACCGCCGCGATGGCCACGCCGCCGATGATCTTCGGCATGCCGTTGTTGGCCAGGGTGATGAAAGCCTGCGAGGCGTCGATATCGGGATAGAGCGCCCGCGCCGTTACCGCCGCCATCGAGATGACGACGCCGATGGCCAGCGTCAGCGCCGACCACCAGATGCCGCCCTTCATCGCGGTGTTCTCGTCCTTGGCGGCGAAGAAACGCTGATACATGTTCTGGTCGCCCATGATATAGACGAACGTCGGCAGGAAAAAGCCCAGCACCTGGAGGAAATTCAGCTCGCCGAAGCCCATGTGTCCCTCGGGCACGTTCGACACGACCCAGCCCCAGCCGCCCGCGCCGTGGATGGCCAGCGGGACGCCGACAAAGAGCCCGGTCAGGATCATCACCGTGCTGATGAAATCGGTGTAGGCAACCGAGTAGAGCCCCCCGAACAGCGACGTGGCGATGATGACGACGAAGGCGACCAGCGTCCCCATCTCGGGGCTGATGCCCAGGATCGAGTTCAACAGCATGCCGACGCCCAGGTACTGGTAGGCGACGACGCCCAGGTACGCCAGCAGGATGATCAGGGTCGAGACGATGCGCGCCTTGGAACCGTAGACGTGTTCGATCACCTCGGGGACGGTCTGCGCGTTCTGGCGGCGGATCTTTTTCGAGATATAGGTCAGCACCAGCTGGCCGATCGGGGAGGCCAGCGAGAAGGCGATGGCGACGCCGAAACCGAGCTTGTAGCCCATCGAGTTGGCGCCGCCCATGACCGTGCCGGAGCCCATCCAGGTGGCGATCAGCGTACCGACCAGAACGTAGATGGGCAGGGAGCGCCCCGCGACCGCGTAGTCCTCCTGGTTCTTTACCTTCTTTCCGAAATAGACGCCGAGTATGGTGATGATGACGAGATAAGCAACGACACAATAAAACGAGAAACCTGCTTGTGTTCCTTCCATACGGATTCCCTCCAATACATGGACAGAGTCGACGCAAGACGGCTCCTTGATTGGTGCTGCGATATGGTTTTTACTTTATCGTATACGATTGTTCATATATACTATATTGCGTGGCAATTGTCAAGTCTGCGCGAAATTTTTTTCACTATAGGTGATACCGGGTAAAAAAACGGCAGCATGCGCAAGCACTCAAATATCCGGCACGACTTCGCCACGCTGCGAACGCGCGACGACGACAGGCACCCCGCCGCAACGGACGCGACGGGGTGCCTTCTTTCGAGGATATTGCCAACTCCACTATGCTCAGTTGCCACTGCCCTGTTCTAACGCATACCGTGACGGCATCCCTGCAAAATTTCCGATAACCGTAAATTTATCGATTATTGCCATTGTTGATATAATCGTTTCAATAAGCAATAAAACCGCGTGCGTAGAACACATGCGGTTCTATGTTTTGTTATGCACCGATGAACGAGACAGCGTCAGCCAATCCGCAACACACACGATTCCTGCGTCACAGTGAGCGAGGCGCATGGTGTTTTGGGTACGGCTTTTATCTTTTTACATCCATATCGGATGTACGCCCAAATCATACACATCCGATATGGATGTGTCAACCCTGAAGGTGGCCGACAGCATGAAAATTTTCGCAAAACGCTTGCAGGAACTCCGCAAGAGTAAAGGTTTGACGCAGCGGGAATGTGCGGAGAAGTTCAACATGACGGCGAATTCGTACCAGAGATATGAATACGGTACCAGAAAACCGGAAATCGAGAAGCTGATGCTCGTTGCGGATTATTACGACGTGTCCCTCGACTACCTGGTCGGCCGTTCGGACAACCCCGAACGATCGTAGGCGAGCGCCCGACGGGAGGAAGACCGATGCAGATGTACTGGCAAGGGTGGCTCGGAAAACGATACGTGCAGGTGAAAACCTTTCTGCGATGCGGCGTGCTGCCGCCGGAGGACGGCGGGGATTCGTCCGACATACACCGGTATCTTTTCGCGGACGGAGAAAACTGGACCGAAGACGGGTCGGGCAACAGCGCGAAATGGTTGCGTTGGTTGAAAAAAACAGGATGCGAAAACGCCTTCCTTCCCGATATCGGACCGGACAACAGGTACGATCTCCGACTCCACTGCGTTTTTCCCGAGCGGACCACGGAGTGGCGCTTCGGCTACCGCCCGAACCGGGACGACGCGCTCCCCCACATTCGCGGCATCTACGAATACCGGGAGAGGCACTTCCCCCAGCGCATCGCAAAAGCCGACACGACCGATCCAAGCGAAGATTTCAAAGCTTCGGTCGCCGCCGTCGAAGACGTGCTGCCCGACGTCCGCTACGACGACTTCGGACTGCGGGAGGATTTTTTTCGAAAAGCGCTGTCGGGTATTCTGCACGAATTCGCAGGGACGGAGTTGAAACCAATCTACCCTCTCGGCGGGCTGACGTTCGGGGAACAGAGATATCAAAACCTCTACAACGCGACGCAACGCGCGTGGGCCTTTCTAGGCGGATGCGATTCCAGAAACGAGGGCATGCCGCCGGACCTGCTCGACAGGTACGACCACCTGCTGGCGGAGCTTGCCCTGCAAAGCACCCGGGCGCTGTACTATGCGCTGAACTTCTGGTCGCCGGATTGCAACGGAACGTAACATCATTCTATTTCCAGATCAAATCAATTATTTAAAGCGCGGCGGGTCTCCCTCGGCCACCCTTGGCGGCGCTATTCCTGCGGGAGGCGGGGCATTTCGTCATGCCGTGCCCCGGCCCCCTCGACGAGGGGCTGTCGGCATAGCCGACCGGGGGAGTACTACCGCGTGGCCGATCATCATGAGCGATTGGATTTATCGTTGGAATAATCACGCCACCCTCCGACGACGTCGACAGCAGGGAGCGCCCGGAGGGAAATCCCGCGATCCGGCGATCACAACGCTCCTCCGCCCTTTCTCCCTCCTTGCTTTCTCTGCGAAGCCAGCGTATTCCGCTCCCAGAAGACGCCGTCCGTGTAGCCCTGTATGGCGCGGTTTTCCTCCGCGAGTTCGAGCCGCTTTTGCGCCAGGGCACAGTACTCCTCCTCGCGCTCGATCCCCACGAAACGCCGGTCGAGCTTCTTCGCGACGACGGCGGTGGTGCCGGAACCGAGGAAGGGGTCGAAAACCAGGTCGCCCGCGCGCGAACCGGCGAGGACCAGCTTGGCGATCAGCTTTTCCGGCTTCTGCGTCGGATGGTCGGTGTTCTCCGGCATGGACCAATAGGGGATGGAGATGTCGTCCCAGAAATTCGACGGAAACGTGTCCCGGAAGTTGCCGTCCGCCGTCTCCTCCCAATCCTTGGGCTTCCCGTCGACCCGGTAGGGGGCCAGCACCCGGCGCCGCACCTTCACCGCATCGACATGAAAGGCGTAGTCGTCCGAGCGGGTGGCGAACCAAATGTCCTCCATCGCGTTCTTCCAGTTGCGATTGGCTCCCCGCCCCTTTTCGCGCTGCCAGGTGATGCGGTTGCGCAGGATGAAATGCCGTCCCAGAATTTCTCCGACGATCAGGCTGCTGCGCCAATCGCAGCACACGTACAGGGAGGCGTTCGCCTTCAGCTTGGGCTTCGCCAGGACAACCCATTCCTCGGTGAACCGCGCGTAATCCGCCGCGTCCATTTTGCGAAAGGCGGCGGCGCCGTACGCCTTGTTCAGGTTATAGGGCGGATCCGCGATCATCAGGTCCACGCACGCATCGGGCAGGCGGGGAATCGCGTCGAACGCGTCCCCCCGGATCACGACGTCGCGCAAGTCGCCAAGCGTCTCCCCCCCGGATAGGCACGCGCATTTTGCGGCGTACCGCGCGATCTCGGCGGTGGTCAAGGCAATCGTGCGATTTCGCCCCGCCCGCTTCTTCTCCTCCAACGGGCTTCCTACTCTCCCCGCAGCAGCTCGAAGTCATCCCTGTGGAAGCGGATCAAGCCGTCGTCGCGCATGCGCCCCAACTCCGCCGACATGGCGCTGCGGTCCACCGCGAGATAATCCGCCAGCTCCTGCCGGTCGAAGGGGATGCGGAAATGCGAGCTCCCCTGCGCCGCCGCCTGCTCCGCAAGATAGGCCATCAGCTTGCCGCGCGTCGTCCGCGCGGAGAGCGCCTCGATCTTGCGGTTGAGCAACAGGTTCTTCGCCGCCAGGATGCCGAGCATGTTTTCGATCAGTTTGCCGTGAAAGGCACAGGAGGAGGGGCAGCTGGTCACGATCCGGCGATAGTCGATGAGCAGGACTTCGCTCTCCTGCGTGGCCAGCACGCTGACCGGCATGCGCTCCACACCGGCGCAGGCGAACGTCTCGCCGAACAAGTCGCCGCGCTCCAGTTTCGAAAGGATGGCACGGTTGCCGAACACGTCCTCCCGCACGACCTGCACCTCGCCCTCGCAGACGATGCCCACGCGGGAGGCGGCGTCCCCGGCCAGAAAGACGAACGAGCCCTTCGGATAGCGCACCGACCGCGCGTTCAGGCAATCCAGCATGACGGCGAGGTCCTCCTTCGAAATACCGGAGAAGAGGCGGATTTCGTTTCGCATGGCAATCGCATCGGTATTTTTCATGTGCGTCCTCTCGTTGGAAATACAACAGATCGATTCCGCCCAGTATAGTAAAGTGTGCTTGTCGGGTCAAGCCGACGGGGAGGAATGGACATGAAACGTAAAATCATCCGGATCGACGAGGAAAAGTGCAACGGTTGCGGGCTTTGCGCGGAGGCCTGCCACGAGGGCGCGATCGGCATGGTGGACGGCAAGGCGAAGCTGCTGCGCGACGACTATTGCGACGGCCTCGGGGACTGCCTGCCGGTCTGCCCGACGGGCGCGATCACCTTCGAGGAGCGCGAAGCGGCGGCGTACGATGCCGCGGCGGTGCAGGCCAAGATGGCGCAGAAGGCGGCGCCCGGCCCCCTGCCCTGCGGGTGTCCGGGGAGCGCGTCGCGCAGCGTGCGGCGGCACGATGCGGCGACACCGGCCGACGCCGACGTCCCGGCCGCCGAGACGCCCAGCCGCCTCAGCCAGTGGCCGGTGCAGCTGAAGCTGGTCCCGGTCAACGCGCCCTATTTCAACGGCGCCGACCTGCTGCTCGCCGCCGACTGCACGGCCTTCGCCTACGGCGGCTTCCACGAGCGCTTCATCAAGGACCGCGTCACGCTCATCGGCTGCCCCAAGCTGGACGATACGGATTATTCCACGAAACTCGCGGAAATCCTGCGGAACAACGATATCCGCAGCCTGACGGTGGTGCGGATGGAGGTGCCCTGCTGCGGCGGCATCGTCTTCATGGCGGAGAAGGCCCTACAGGCCGGCGGCAAGCTCGGACAGATACCGTTCGACGTCGTCACCGTCTCGGTCGACGGAACGATTCTATAAAACGGGGGGATGGGTATGGATACGCGCATCAAGAACATGGCGCACGCGACGGCTCTGGTCTTCGCGGATCAGGTGCAGTACCAGCCGGGGCAGATCGTGAGCAAGACGCTGGCGCAGAACGAGAGCGTCAGCCTGACCCTCTTCGCCTTCGAGAAGGGCGAGGAAATCTCCACGCACGCTTCCGGCGGGGACGCCCTGGTCGTCGTGCTGGACGGGAGGGGCGAGATCGAGATCTCCGGCAGGTCGTACATGCTGGAGGCCGGGCAGTCGATCGTCATGCCCGCCGGGGAACCGCACGCCGTGCGCGCACCGGACCGCTTCAAGATGTTCCTGGTGGTGGTCTTTCCGGAATAGCGCGATTTGCCTCTCGTGAAATAGGCAGATCCACGGAGAGGACCCGGGACCGCATCGGGTAGCCTTAAAATTGCAGGGACAGTATGGGAATTTCATTGCATCTATTAAGAGATAAAAGGGGAGGAAATGAAATGTCGGAGATGTTTTGTTTTCAGTGTCAGCAGACCGCAAGGAATCAGGGTTGCACCGTGCAGGGCGTCTGCGGAAAGAAGCCCGCGACGGCACACCTGCAGGACCACCTGCTCGGAAAGGCGATCGCGCTCGCGAAAGCGTCGCTGGGGAAGGGCGACCGGGAGGCCGAACAGCGCATCATCGACAGCCTGTTCGTGACGGTCACCAACGTCAACTTCGACGACCCCGCGATCGAGGCGTGGCACCGGAACGTCGACGGCACGCGGGAGCACTTTCCCCAGGCCCCGGAAATGGATATGGAGAAGCTCTGGACCGACGACGAGGACGTCCGCAGCCTGAAATCCCTGCTCCTCTTCGGCCTCAAGGGGATGGCGGCCTACGCCCACCACGCGGCGACGCTCGGCTACGTGGACGACGAAGTGCACGGCTTCTTCCCCAAAGGGCTGGTGGGCGTCGCCGAGGAGCGCGACCCCGAGAAGCTCCTCGCCCTCATCCAGGAGGCGGGCATGGTGAACCTCAAGTGCATGGAGCTGCTGGACAAGGCGAACACCGAGACATACGGCGTTCCTGGACCGACGAAGGTCACCACCAATATCGAGCCGGGCCCCTTCATCGTCGTCACCGGGCACGACCTGCACGATCTTCACCTGCTCCTGCAGCAGACGGAGGGCAAGGGGATCAACATCTACACGCACGGCGAAATGCTCCCCTGCCACGCCTACCCGAAACTGAAAGCGTTCCCGCACCTGAAGGGCAATTTCGGCACCGCGTGGCAGAACCAGCAAAAGGAGTTCGCCGACATCCCCGCCCCCGTGCTCTTCACCACCAACTGCATCATGCCGGTCAAGGACAGCTACAGCGACCGGATCTTCACCACCGCCGTCGTCGGCTACCCGGGCATGAAGCACATCGGCCCGGAGAAGGACTTCACCCCCGTGATCGAGAAGGCGCTGGAGCTGGGCGGCTATCCCGAGGGCCGCAAGATGACCGGCATCAACGGCGGCAGCGAGCTGACCGTCGGCTTCGGGCACGGGACGGTGCTCTCCGTCGCCGACAAGGTCATCGACGCGGTCAAGAGCGGCGCCATCCGCCACTTCTTCCTCGTCGGCGGCTGCGACGGGGCCATGCCCGGCCGCAACTACTACACCAAGTTCGTCGAGGCGACGCCGCAGGATACCATCGTCCTGACGCTCGCCTGCGGCAAGTTCCGCTTCAACGACCTGAACCTCGGCGAGATCGGCGGCCTGCCGCGCGTCATGGACATGGGCCAGTGCAACGACGCCTACAGCGCCATCAAGGTCGCGCTCGCCCTGGCGGACGCCTTCCAGTGCGGCGTCAACGACCTGCCCCTGACGCTGGTGCTCTCCTGGTACGAACAGAAGGCCGTCTGCATCCTGCTGACGCTCCTCGCCCTCGGGATCAAGAACATCCGCCTCGGCCCGACCTTCCCCGCCTTCGTCTCGCCGAACGTGGGCAAGATCATCGTCGAAAAGTGGAACCTCACCCCGATCGGCACGCCGGAGGAGGATCTGCGGGAGATCCTCGGCTAGGACGCTATCGCCCCTGATAGATATCGCGCCGATGAATCGGCGGCGCGGGAGCTGTCATCACCCGCCGAGGCTCCTTTGCTCCGTAACGAAGTTCCGCGAAGCAAAAAGCGCGCAAAACGAATGATTCGCAGAGGAACTCCTGAGAAAAAGCGATGCCGCCACCAGGTTTACCTGATGGCGGCCTTTTGCAGCGGG
>DAIRUD010000064.1:0-9230 GCA_036803565.1 Synergistaceae bacterium
CGATGGAGGGCGATGCCTTTTATTGGGGAGCTGGGGTCGATGGGTTTTGGGGGTTCCCATCAAGTCTGGAATGCAATTTCGATTCGACGCTACTTTTCCTCCTGTACGGCCTCGTCCTCGATCTCGTCCTTGTCGATCGACAGCCAAGCGCCCCAGTCGAAGTGCAGGGGGCCGCTGGTGATGTAGATCGCGATCAGCGAGAGCAGGGCCTTCTCCTTGAAGATCACGAAACAGCTGACCGTGATCCCCATGAGGATCGCCGCCCGCTTGCGGTTGACGTTGCCCCGGCGGAGGCGCTTGAGGTTGCCGTAGGGGACCGTCGAGATCATCAGCCCGCCCAGCCCCGCCATGGCGGCGATCGCCAGGCTGTCGTTGAGCGGAATGTCGCCGATGACCAGCGACACGAGCGCCATGCCCGCGGCGGGGATCGGTAGGCCCTGGAAGGGGCCCGCCGGGACGTGCGTGACGTTGAAGCGCGCCAGACGCAGAACGCCGCAGAGCGCGTAAAAAGCCACCGCGATCGCCCCCAGCGTGCCGCCGGGTAGATCGATATACCTCGCGTAGATCAGGAACGCCGGGGCCGCGCCGAAGGAGAGGGCGTCCGCCAGACTGTCCAGCTCCTCGCCGAAAGCGCTGCTGCCGCCGAGGTTTCGCGCCACCCTGCCGTCCATGTAGTCGAAAAACACGGCCATCACCAAAAGGAGCGCCGAAGGCAGGAAATGCCGCTGGTACGTAAGAATAAGGGAAAACATGCCGCACAGCACGCTTCCACTGGTAATCATATTCGGCACGATCTTGTTGAAGGGGATCGTCCGGACTTTCTTGCGGTGCTTTCTCATCTTTCCCCGATCACTCCTATGGGTGTTTCCCCGGCTCTCACCCGGTCGCCGATTCGCACGGCGGCCCGCACGGAAGCGGGCAAATAGACGTCGACCTTAGAGCCGAGCTTTATCATACCATAACGTTGCCCACGCGCAAGGGTATCGCCCGTTTTTGTGTGACATGCGATGCGCCGCGCGAGGATTCCCGCGATCTGCACCAACGTCGTACGCCCCTGGTCGGTGGTCATGTGGACGTACAGGCGCTCGTTGATCTCGGATGCCTTGGGGGCGATGGCGAACCATTTTTTCCCGGGGACGTGGCGGATCTCCTCCACCGTTCCACCGGTCGGCACGCGATTGACGTGGACGTCGAAACCGCTCATGAAGATGCCGATTTTCGTCGTCCGCCCGGCATAGGCGTCCTCGGCCTCCTCCAACTCCACAACCTTTCCGTCGGCCGGGCTCAGCCAGACGGTTTCGTCCCCCCCCGGCGTCCGTTCGGGATCGCGATAAAACCAGAGGGACATCGCGAAAGGGCCGGCAAGAACCAGCGCGGCCCAGGGGGACAGGAACCAGGCGCCGACCGTCATGCACCCCAGAAGGGAAATGGAGGGAATCCCGTCACGGGCGATCCGCAAGGGGCTACCCCTCCTTCGACTCGTCCGGGTCCGCTTTGATGATGCCGATATCGGCGATGACGTCGCCCTCGTCCAGCTTGACCACGGTGTAGCCGGTGGCCGTCCGGCTCAGGGAGGAGACGCCGGCCGCCTCCATGCGGACGACCCGGCCGCGCCCGGAGATGATGACCAGTTCGTCGTCCTCGGCGACGCCCCATGCGCCGACGAGCTTTCCCGTGCGGTCGTTGAGGCGCATGGCCCGTACGCCGCCCGTCCCCCGGTGGTGCGGGGTGAACTCGTCGTAGGATGTGCGCTTGCCGATGCCGTGTTCGCTCACCAGCAGGATCTGCCTGCCGGGGATGACGACGTCGCAGCCGACGACGCGGTCGCCCTCGTCGAGCTTGATGCCGCGCACGCCGTGTCCCATGCGGCCCTGCGGGCGGAACTCGTTCTCGTCGACGCGGAGCGTCTGCCCCATCGCCGTGGAGAGGAGCAGTTCGTCGTCGCCGTTGGTGATGCGTACCCGCGCGATGGCGTCGTCGTCGTGCACGCCGAGGACGCGGCGGCCCGCCTTGGTCAGTCCTTCCAGTTCGGCGATGGGCAGGCGTTTGGCCAGCCCCATCTTCGTGACGAAGAAGACGAATTTCGCGTTCCCATGGTCCATGTCGCGCATCGCGACGACCTTTTCGTCGGGTTCGAGCGAGACGAGCGAGCCGATGAGTTTGCCCTTGCCGGTCTTCGGCTCGGGCAGAATGTAGGCCTTGATGCCGAAGATGCGCCCTTTCGAGGTGAAGAGGCAGAGGGTGTTGTGCGTCGTCGTGGTCTTGATCAGGGAGATCTCGTCCTCGGCCTTCGGCGTCGCGCCCTTCACGCCCTTTCCGCCGCGGGACTGGAGGCGGTAGTCCTGCAGCGGCATGCGCCGGATATAGCCGTCGCGGCTGAGCGCGACGACGATCTCGGCCTCGGGGATCAGGTCCTCGACGGCCACGTCCTCGGCGGAATCCTCGATGTCGGTGCGGCGCGGGTCGGCGTAGGATTTTTTCACGGTTTGCAGTTCGTCCTCGATGACGGCGTCGAGCACGGCGGCGTTGCCGAGGATCGTACGGTAGCGCTCGATGTCCGCCAGCAGGGCGGCGAGTTCCTCCTCCAGCTTGCGGCGCTCCAGCCCGGTCAGCCGCTGCAGGCGCATCTCCAGGATGGCCTGTGCCTGCGCGACGGAGAACTCCAGCAGCTCGACGAGGTTGGTGCGCGCCGTCGGCGTGTCCTTCGCCGCGCGGATGATGCGGATGACCTCGTCGATGAAGTCGAGCGCCCGCACCAGGCCCTCGACGATGTGCGCGCGCTCCTCCGCCTTGCGCAGGCGGTACTCCGTGCGCCTGCGGACGACGGTACGGCGGTGTTCGAGAAAGACCTCGATCAGGCGCTTGAGGCCCAGTTCGACCGGACGCCCGTTGATCAGCGCCAGGTTGATGACGCCGAACGTGCTCTGCAACTGCGTGCGGTTGTACAGCTGCCGCAGCACGAGGTTCGGGTCGGCGTCGCGGTGCAGCTCGATGACGATGCGCATGCCCTGCCGGTCGGACTCGTCCCGCATGTCGGTGATGCCGTCGATCAGGCCGTTTTGCGCGCCCTTGGCGATCGTCTCGATGAGGTTGGTCTTGTTGACCATGTAGGGAATTTCCGTGACGACGACGGCGGTCTTGCCCTTCTTGATCTCCTCGACCTCCGCCCGCCCCCGGACGATGATGCGGCCGCGCCCGGTCGTGTAGGCTTCGGCGATGCCGTCCCGGCCGAGGATGATGCCGCCGGTGGGGAAATCCGGGCCGGGTACGATCGACATGAGGTCGCCCGTCTCGATGGCCGGATTTTTCAGCGTGGCGATGCAGGCGTCCACGACCTCGCCCAGGTTGTGCGGCGGAATGTTGGTGGCCATGCCGACGGCGATGCCGGAGCTGCCGTTGACGAGCAGGTTGGGAATCATGGAGGGGAGGAGCCGCGGCTCCTGTAGGGTCTCGTCGAAATTCGGCGACCAGTCGACCGTCTCCTCGTCGATATCCTGGAGCATCTCCTCGCCGACGGCGTGGAGGCGCGCTTCCGTATAGCGCATCGCCGCGGGGGCGTCGCCGTCGATGGAGCCGAAGTTGCCCTGTCCCTCCACGAGCGGGTAGCGCATGCTGAAGTCCTGCGCCAGGCGCGCCATCGTGCCGTAGATGGCGGCGTCTCCGTGCGGATGATATTTACCCATCGTCTCGCCGACGACGCGGGCGGATTTCTTGTATGGTTGGTTGTGTCGCACGCCCAGCTCCAGCATGGCGTACAGGATCCTCCGCTGGACGGGCTTGAGTCCGTCGCGCGCGTCCGGTATCGCTCGACCGACGATCACGCTCATGGCGTAGTCGAGGTAGCTGTGCTTGATCTCCTCCTCTATTGGAAGCGGCAGTACTTTATCGAAGAGATCCTGCTGACCGTTGTCCTGATCCATTTCCATACCTCCGTACCCTAGAGATGGGACGTATCGCTTCGTCGAAAAGCGAGACGAATCTGATCGCGGGATCGCGGCTGAGCGGCGTCGCGTCGGCCCCATGAGGGAAAAGCGGTGCCGAGCCCGTCCGTCCGTTTACAAAAACCAAGCGGCGGGAAATCCGCCGCTTGGGGAACCGCTTCTCGTATTCTACCACTAATAGAATACTTTGTAAGGGTTTCGATGGAAGGAATTTATCAGCTGCCCGTCGGGAAGAACGGGGTGAGGACCCGGGAGGAAACGGGGGAGGAGAGCACGATGGACGTGGTCGTCTGCCCGTAGTTTCCCATCTGGTTGATGATCTCCTCAAGGTGACCCACAGAGGCCACCACTACCTTGAGGATAAAGCCGTCCGTTCCCGTGAGGTGATGTCCCTCGACGACTTCCGGGATGGTGCGGGCCATGTCGTCCGCTTCCTTCAGCCTGCCGACGCTGGCCGTGACGCGGATGAAGGCCGTGATGGGGAAACCGAGCTTCTCCTGGTCCACGATCGCGCGGTATTCCTTGATGTACCCGGCCTCCTCCATTCTATGGACCCTTTCGGCGACCGCCGGAGACGAAAGCCCTACCCTTCGTCCCAGCTCACTGAAGGAAATTCTTGCATTTTCCTGCAGCGCCTTGAGGATCTGCCTCCCGATATCGTCCAACAGCTTGTCTCCCTGCATAGCCTTTTCTCCTCCTAATTTACCGGTCGTGTGCGATCGCGGTACACGATCGTCCTCTCTGCTCTGTTGCGCGCAAGTGTTATACTGCGCTGATGTGTCGGCATGATTTTCTCTAAGCGTCCCTCTCCTCTCGCATGTGTCGTTTGCGTTTTATGCAAACAAAATTTTCGAACCTTCATTGCTGATGCTTATCTTTCACAACGAAGAATTCATACTTAAAATTATCAGAAAAACATAAAAAAATCAAGTATATTGCGTTAATTTCGCATGAAAAACAGGGGCCGAGACGCCTTCGCGTCGTCCTGCGGGGAAGCGCGGCGATCCCCTCCAAAAAGTCTTCCGCGCAAAGGCTGAAAAACTTATTAATTTTGTGGAAATTGTAATGAATCATCACGAATATTTTATTTCCGATTGTTCTCTTGGTTCCTCCGTAAATCTATCGATTTAAGATATCCGAATATGCCTGATATTTTGATTTCATCGGGAAAAATGTTTTTTTCGAATTTTTCAAGGGAGGAATTGTGGAATTGCGCCACTTGCATAAATCGGATTGGATGCGCTATAGTGCAATCGTTTAAGGTAAGTGGCGCATTTTTGTTTCGATTTAGTCCGGCGACGTCGGGTTAAAGGAGGATACAAGTTGTGCCGCCCGCTGACGTTACGTTACTTTTCAAAAATGTTCTTACATGAATCGCTGTACACGACGGACGACGCTTTTTGCACGGCGCGACCTTCCATGCTCTTTTGGGGCAAACGGGGAGAAGCGCCGACAACCGTTGCGATTTCCCGTCCGATCCTTAGTTTTTGAAGAGCGCGGATTTCGAGGACGGTATTCATTTATGGGGCTCTGGACTTCCCCGTACGAGGAAAGGAGGGGGCGAGACGATGCGGGGAGATGCGAAGGGGCGTGTTTTGCTTCATTCAATTTGAGATGATCGAGGAGGGACTGTAATGTATCCGAATCTTCTTGGCGAATTCGTCGGTACCATGGTTCTTTGCGCCTGCGGCAACGCGGTCGTCGCCAACCTCGTCCTGAAGGACACCAAGGGCAACGGTGCGGGCTGGGTGCACGTCAACTGGGGCTGGTCCTTCGGCCTGATGATCGCCATCATGGCCGGATGGGCGCTCGGCACCGATCAGGCGGATTTCAACCCGGCGGTCACGCTCTGCAAGACCCTCGCCGGCGCGTACACGATTCCCCACGCGCTGGCCACGATGGTCGCCGAGGTGCTGGGCGGCATCGCCGGAGGCTGCGTCGCCTACCTTACCTACCTCAACCATTGGGCCGCCACCGAGGACCCCGGCCTCAAGCTGGCCGTCTTCGCGACGGGACCGGCGCGCCGCGACTTCAAAGCCAACTTCATCACGGAAGTCATCTGCACGATTGTCCTCATCTGCGGCATCATGTTCATCGTCAGCAAGCCCGTCGAGATGCCGAAATACCTGATTCCGTTCATGATCGGCGGACTGCTCTACGTCCTCGGCGCCGGTTTCGGCGGACCGACCGGCTACGGCGCGAACCCGGCCCGCGATATGGGGCCCCGCATCGCACACGCGATCCTGCCGATCCCCGGCAAGGGCGACAATGACTGGAAGTACGGGCTGGTCGTCGCGACCTGCGGCCCGCTTCTCGGCGGCGTGATCTCCTTCGCGCTCTGCCGCGCGGCCGGGCTGATCTAGCATGGCTGCCGACATTCCCGCGTCGGCGATCTGAGGAGGTGGCGTTACGTTGAAAAAGCTCATCAATAAAGTGGACGACGTGGTGACCGAGTCCCTCGACGGGATGCTGGCGGCGCACGACGACCTGATCCGCCTTTTGCCGGACGTGAAAGCCGTGGTGCGGCGCTGCGCGCCGTCACCGAAGGTGGCGGTCGTATCCGGCGGCGGCAGCGGGCACGAGCCGATGCACGGCGGCTTCGTCGGCTACGGCATGCTCGACGCGGCCTGTCCCGGCGAGGTGTTCACATCCCCGACCCCGGACCAGATGTACGCGGCGGCGAAGGCCGTCGACGGCGGCAAGGGCGTCCTCTTCCTGGTAAAGAACTACACCGGCGATGTGATGAACTTCCAGATGGCGGCGGACATGCTCGCCGGCGACGGAGTCGCGGTGGAGCAGGTCGTCATCAACGACGACGTCGCCGTGAAGGACTCGCTCTATACGGCGGGGCGGCGCGGCGTCGGCGGCACGGTGCTGATCGAGAAGATCGTCGGCGCGTATGCGCAGGCGGGCGCGACGCTCGCCGAGGCGAAGGAACTCGCCGTGCATTGCAACGCCAACGTGCGCAGCATGGGCATGGCCCTGACCAGCTGCACGGTTCCGGCGGCGGGCAAGCCGACGTTCGACCTTCCCGACGACGAGATCGAGCTGGGCATCGGCATCCATGGGGAGCCGGGACGCAAGCGGGTCAAGATGATGACCTCCGCCGAGATCGTCGACTACATGGCGGGCGCGATCGTCGAGGACCTTCCCTTCAAGGAAGGGGACGAGGTCCTGGCTTTCGTCAACGGCATGGGCGGCACGCCGCTCATGGAGTTGTACGTCGTCTACAACGACCTGAAGAAATATCTCGATCGGAAGGGCCTCGTCGTCGCCCGCAACCTTGTGGGGAACTACATCACCAGCCTCGACATGCAGGGATGCTCCATCACGCTGCTGAAGCTCGACAGCCGGACGAAGGCGCTGTGGGACTACCCGGTCCGCACGCCCGCCCTGCGTTGGGGGAGGTAGCGGCCGGATGGCCTTCACGCTGCGGATGGCGCGTGTGGCGCTGGAGAAGATGGACGCTGTCGTCGAGGAGAAGAAGGGGTATCTGACCGACCTCGACTCAGCGATCGGCGACGCGGACCACGGGATCAACATGAGCCGGGGGATGAAGCGCGCCATGGAGAAGGTCGGCGGTACGGAGTACAAGGACTTCGGCGGTCTGTTCCGCGACGTCGCCATGACGATCATGAGCGCCGTCGGGGGCTCCGCCGGTCCCCTCTACGGCACGTTTTTCATGAAGATCGGGCAGAAGCTCACCGGCAAGGACACCGCCTCCGTCGAGGAGTTCGCGGAGGCGATGCGGGCGGGGCTGGAGGGCATCATGGAGCTGGGAAAGTCCGCCCCCGGCGACAAGACGATGGTGGACGCCCTGGCTCCGGCGGTCGAAGCCTTGAAAGCCCACGCCGCCGACGGGGACGCCGCCGCCTGGAACGCCGCGGCCGCGGCCGCCGAGAAGGGAATGGAGGAGACCATTCCCATGCTGGCCAAACGCGGGCGCAGCAGTTATCTGGGCGAGCGTTCCATCGGGCATCAGGATCCCGGCGCGACGTCGCTCTGCTATCTGGTGGCCTGCCTGCGCGACGCGGCGGCGGAGGCTTAGGATGCTCGGTATTCTCGTGGTTTCGCACAGCGAAAAGGCGGCGGAGGGCATCGCCGACGTCGCGCGCGGCATGTCGGGCGCGGCGGACGACGTCCTTGTCGCCGGAGTGGGCGGCAACGACTCGGGGGGGCTGGGCGTGTCCGTCGGTAAGATCCTGGACGCGCTGAACGCCATGCTCCCCAAGGTCGAGGGCGTGCTTCTCGTGCCCGACCTGGGCAGCTCCATCCTCTCCTCGCGGGGGGCGATCGGCATGCTCTCCCCGGAGGACGCCGGACGGGTGCTGGTCGCGAACGGCCCCGTTCTGGAGGGGGCGATGATGGCGGCGGTGGAGGCGAGCGCGGGTTCCGACCTCGCGGCCGTCGCCGATGCGGCGAACGACGCGCGGAACCTGGACAAGTCGGAACACTGACCGGAATCGCATCACAAAGGAGGGGTTACGCATGGCTGAGAAGAAATACGTCGTGGCGATCGATCAAGGGACCACCAGTTCGCGCTGCATGGTGTTCGACAAGAAGGGGCTGCCCGTCTGCTCCGACCAGATGGAGCACGAGCAGATCTTCCCCAAGCCCGGCTGGGTCGAGCACGATGCGATGGAGATCTGGGCCCGCACGCAGGACGTCATTCGCGGCGCCTTGAAAAAGGGCAACATCTCCCCCGAAGAGATCGCCGGCATCGGCATCACCAACCAGCGCGAGACGACCGTCGTGTGGGAGAAGGCCACCGGGCGGCCGATCTACAACGCCATCGTCTGGCAGTGCATGCGGACGCAGGACTTCTGCGCCGAGTGGCTGAAGACGCCGGGGTGGGAGCAGGACGAGACGGGCGCGGGCAAGGTCAAGAAGATCACCGGCCTGCTGATCAACCCCTACTTCTCCGGCACCAAGATCAAGTGGATTCTGGACAACGTGCCCGGCTCCCGGGAGAGGGCGGCGAAGGGCGAACTGCTCTTCGGCAACATCGACACCTGGCTGATCTGGAACCTCACCGGCGGCCCCAAGGGCGGCGTCCACGTCACCGACGTCTCCAACGCGTCGCGCACGCTCTTGATGGACATCCGCACGCTCAAGTGGAACGACGAGATGACGCAGTTCCTCGACGTCCCCAAGGCGATGCTGCCGCAGATCAAGCCCTCCAGCTGCGTCTACGGCGAGACCGCCGCCGCAGGCCCCTTCGGCGCCAAGATCCCCGTCGCCGGGGACCTCGGCGACCAGCAGGCGGCGCTCTTCGGGCAGGCCTGTTTC
>DAIRUD010000065.1:0-9087 GCA_036803565.1 Synergistaceae bacterium
GGTTCGTTCTTCCGCTGGACGAGATCGCCCGGAGCGTCTGCGCGGTCAAGGTCGCTCTGGAGATGACGGAGGGGAGCATAGAGCAGGAGAGCATCGGCTACGGAGTCGGTACTGTGCGGACGCATCCGCTCTCCCATATCGTAAAGGACGGGAAAATCCGGATCTTCGCCGATGGCGAGAATCTCCCCTCCTCGAACTGGCGACTCACGGACGAGGCCGACGGAGTGCGGGCGGTCGCGCCCACGGGACAGCGGATAACCGTCACTTACGACTGGGTCTCGGAGACGCCGATCGTTTATCAATTCGTCGCAGTCTTCGCGGAATAGGGAGGTAGCAACATGGGAGCCAAACGAAAACCGACACAGCAGACGATCCTGAACTTTTCGGAGCTGAAGCAGCAGAAGATCCAGGAGATCCGCAGAGAGGCCGAGCGCGTCGGACAGGCGGGCGTCAATATCTACGGCAGCGTGGACCCGCTGATGGTCTTTCACATGGCGGTGACGCCGGAGGACGTCGCCCTGCTGCAGCAGGCAAACCTCGTCGCGAAGACGGAGGCGGATATCCTCGGCATCCCCGTCGAGAGCGCGGAGATCAAGGAAAAATGGTACGAGGCGGGGGAGGAAAAGACGCGCCTGCACCCCGAGGTGCCGATTGCCGTCCACGACGCCGTCCTCGGTCAGGCGATCCTTCACGCCAAGAATATCTATCGGAAGCAGGAGGTCTTGATACAGGCGGTGCAGGATGCCGGGACACCGGAGGAAGTGGAACAGATAACCTGGGATGGAGGGGAAATGAATGGCTGAGCAGTTTTTACACGGTATTGAGATCGTCGAAATCGACGACGGCGCTCGCCCCATACGGACGGTGAAGTCGTCCGTCATCGGCCTCGTGGGAACGGCACCGGATGCAAAAGAAGAGAAATTTCCGTTGAATAAACCCGTCCTGATCGCAGGCCGCCGGACGGAGGCCGCCGGTCTCGGCAAGACCGGAACACTGCCCGAGGCCATCGACGGCATCTTCGACCAGTGCGGTGCGATGGTCGTCGTTATCCGCGTCGAGCAAGGGCAGGACGACGCTGCGACCATCAGCAACGTCATCGGCGGCGTGGACGACGACACCGGCGAGCGCCTCGGAATACAGGCTTTACTGGACGCGAGGAACGCGGTCAAGGTCATCCCCCGCATTCTGATCGCGCCGGGTTTTTCTCACCAAATGGCAGTGGGGACCGAGATGGTGGCCGTGGCGGAGCGAATGAAATCCGTCGTCATCGGAGACGGCCCCAACACCAACGATGCGGACGCCATCTCCTATCGGGAGAACTACGGCTCGGCCCGCATGTACATCGTCGATCCGTGGGTGAAGGTGTGGGATACGGTAACCAACGGGGAGATCGTGCAGCCGACGTCCGCCCGCGTCGCCGGCCTGATTTCGAAGATGGACAACGACAGGGGTTTCTGGTGGAGCCCGAGCAATCAGGTCATCAACGGGATCGTTGGCACCGCGAGAGGCATCGACTTCGGCCTCGGCGATTTCAACTGCCGGGCGAATTACCTCAACGAAAACGAGGTCACCACCATCGTCCACGAGGAGGGTTACCGCCTCTGGGGAAACCGGACCTGCGCGACGGACCCGAAGTGGGCGTTTCTCAACGTGCGGAGAACAGCGGACATGATCCAGGAGTCGCTGCTGTACGCGCATCTCTGGGCGGTGGACCGGGCGATCTCCAAGACGTATGTCGAGGACGTCCGCGAAGGCGTCGAGCGTTACCTTCGTCATCTAAAGAAGATCGGCGCGATCTTGGGCGGTTCCTGTTGGGTCGACCCGGAGCTGAACTCGAAAGATCAGGTGGCGCAGGGCATCGTCTATTGGGATTTCGATTTTACACCGCCGCCACCTGCCGAGCATCTGGTCTTCCGCAGCCACATCGTGGACGACTACATCGAGGAGATCTTTATCTGATGGACGCGAACGGAAACGGCCCGTTGAACGGGCAACGCTGTTGCGGATGCCATCCGGCACATAGTGGCGGAGGTATTGATGAAAAACGCCTCATCCTTGAAGTGCTTCTCAACATTGAGAAGGATCTTCGTGAAGCCCTTTCAACTTTAAAACGTTGCAGAGTATCGGAGGTGAAATAAGTGGACGGAATCACCGCAAAGGTATTGAGCCTTTTCAACCTCTTCGTCGACGGTCGCGGGTATGCCGGGAAGATCGAGGAGTTCGAGCCGCCCAAACTGACCATCAAGACGGAGGAGGTTCGGCCGGGCGGCTACGACGCGCCGGTCGAGGTCGACCTGGGTATGGAAAAGCTGGAGGCGTCGTTTACCCTGCTGGACTGGGACCGTGAAGTGCTGAACTATTACGGCGTCGGGCACAACAACCCCGTCGCCTGCACGGTTCGCGCAGGCATCGGCAACGGCGACGGTACTGTGATACCGTACGTATACCAGCTTCAGGGCATGTGGAAGGAGCTGGAGCATCCCAAGCTGAAGGGCGGCGACAAGCTCTCGATGAAGGTGCAGGTCGCCCTGAAATACTACAAGCTGGAGGTCGACGGTGTGGTCGTGCATGAGATCGACGTCGAGAACGCCGTCCGTATCATCAACGGCGTGGATTACCTTGCCGAGGCGCGCGGGGCGGCAGGAATATAAAGATATAAAACGAGAGGATGATTTGTCATGAGCGAGAAAATCACGATTGAGTTGAAGTACCCCATCCCGATTGACGGCATCGAGACTGCCGCGCTGCAAATGCGCCGCCCGAAAGTGCGGGATCAGGTGCTCGTCGACAAGGCGACTATGGTTGGCAAGTCCGCCGCCGAGAAGGAGGTTCTCCTGTTCGCCAACCTCTGCGAGGTCGCCCCGGAGGCGATGCAGGAGCTGGACATGGCCGACTATAAGAAGCTTCAGGAGACCTACGGCTCTTTTTTAGAGGGATAGCCGTCGAGGCGGGCGACGTCCGTCGGATCTGCGCGGAGGTCGCCCACGTGCTCCACTTCGGCAGAGCCGAGCTGCTGGATATGGATATGGACGAGCTGCTCGACTGGCACGACGAGGCAGTATCTATCGTGAAAGCGCTTTACGCGGCACCATGACAACGAAATATCGAACATCGACAGAAAGAGGGAGATTCCGAACGATAATTCGGACGGCAATAATGGCAATAATCGTTACAGCACCGATTTAGGTATGCTCTATCTGGGAGATTGCATGGAGATCATGCAGACAATTCCGGACGGGTCCGTCGACATGATCCTCTGCGACCTCCCCTACGGCACGACGAACCACAAATGGGACAAATGCCTCCCGCTCGGCTATCTCTGGCAGCACTACTGGCGCATCGCCAGGGAGAACGCGGCGGTGGTCCTCACCGCCCAGCAGCCATTTGCGAACAAGCTTGTTACCACGGCGCAAAAATACTTTCGCTACGAGCTGATCTGGGAAAAGCCCGTCGCGCTGGGCTTCCTGAATGCGCGAAAGATGCCGCTCCGGGCGCACGAAAATATCCTGGTGTTTTACCGGAAGCTGCCGAAGTACCGGCCCCAGATGACGCACGGGAAACCCTACCACAAAAAGGGTTCAGGTAAGCGCCTCTACGTCAACGGCTCGGCCTACACCGACGTCGGAAAGGATAACGAGGGGCTGCGGTACCCGCGCAGTGTCCTCCGCTTTTCGAAGGGCGAGGTGGCCGGCCACCCGACGGAGAAGCCGCTGGCGCTCTTCGAGTGGCTGGTCCGCACCTACACCGACGAGGGGGACCTGGTTCTCGACAACTGCATCGGCTCCGGGACGACCGCCGTCGCCTGCGAACGAAACGGCAGACGGTGGATCGGGATGGAGAAGGAGGAGAAATACTATGTAATGGCGAAGGAGCGGTTAGTCCGGCTTGTTGCCGAAAAAGGGCAGGTTGAACAGGCCGGCGAAGAAACCGCCGACGATGACGAACAGGCCCAGGAGGATGGAGCCGACCGCAAATAACGGAATCAGGACCACGGCGGCCAGCGGCGCGGCTACAGCAGCGAAAAGAGCACACGCCACCGCGAAGGTCAGCGACGCGATCACCGTGACAAAAACAGCGGCGATGAAGGTCATCCCGCCGAAAAGCATGAACCCGGCGAGCGCCGCCAGCACGAATGCGGTACCGCCAAGAGAAATCAGCACGGACGAGGAGGTGCTCTGATTGTCGAAAACTTTAGCTATCGGGCTCATCATTGGGGCATCCCTCGCTTCCAGTGTGGGTTCGAGCGTCAAATCCGTTGGAGATAAATTATCACAGTTACAGCAAAAAAGCGATAGTTTGAAAGTCGGAGCTTCACTCGGCAAATCCTTCCTGGACCTCAAGCAGGAGACGCTCAAAGTTCGCCAGGAGTACGAGAAGACCGGCTTCAAGAGCGTCGAACTCGGCAACAAGCTGCGCGAACTCCAGCGAGCCACCGTCTCGGCACGTGAGGACGCGAAAAAATACGGGATAGAGATCGGGAAGGCCGCCCAACAGACCAAATATCTCGAAACCGCTTCGGCACAGGCCGAGGCGCGCGTCGGGCGGATGCAGGCACGGCAGCGGCGGGCCTCCGAACGCAGTCAGCTGCGCGGCGAATTGAAATCAACGCTGGCTGTGGGTACGGCCCTCTTCGCCTATCCCATGAAGACCGCCGTCTCCTTCGAACAGGCGATGGCAGAAGTGGGGGCCATCGCCAGGGCCAGCGCCGAGGACATGAAGCGCCTCGAGGAGAATGCCCGCTTCAGCGCCAAGAGCACGCAGTTCACCTCGACGCAGACCGCCGGCGCACAGAAGAACCTCGCCAACATGGGCTTCAACCCCCAGGAGATCATCGAGAGTATGCCCGGCCTGCTGGACCTCGCGGCTGCCGGCAGCCTGGACCTCGGCGTCGCCACGACCATATCCACGGGAATCCTCAACGCTTACAACATGGAGAAAAAGGAGATGGCGCGGGTCGGCGACGTCCTCGCACTCTCCGCCGCCAGCTCCGGCACCAACATCGAGCAGATGGGGAACGCCATGCAGTACGTCGCCCCGGACGCCGCGAAACTCGGCATGACGCTGGAGCAGACGGCGGCGGCTATCAGCGTCCTCAGCGACGCCAACATCAAGGGAGAACGCGCGGGTACGACCTTTCGCTCCATGCTGAGCCATATCGTGCGGCCGACTAAGGAAGCGTCGGACTTTCTCGATTTTCTCGGCGTCAGCACCTTGAACGCCAAGGGCGAACTGCGCGACATCGGGGAGATTCTGGTCGACATGGACCGCGCCATGTCGGCGAGAGGCTTCGGCTCCGGCGAGAAGAACCGGGGAATGAAGACCGTCTTCGGCCAGGAAGCCGGCACCGGCGCGCTCGTCATCGCGGAGGCGGCGGGCAACGGAAAGCTGGACAAGCTGACCGAGGAGTACAACAGCGCCTCCGGGGCCTCGAAAGAAATGGCCGAGCGCATGAACGCCACGACGATGGGCGCGTTGCGCCGCCTGGGAAGCGCAGTCGAGGAGATAGGGATCATCGTCGGGAGCGCTTTTCTGCCCCCTATTACAGACAGTATAGAGAAGTTGGCCGCGTTCACCCTGCAAGTCGGCACCTTTGCCGAGAAACACCCGAGACTGGTCAAGATACTGGTCGGCGCGGCAGCCGGCCTCGTCGGCCTGAAGGCGGCGAGCATCGTGGGCCGCATCGGTTTTTCCCATCTGCTGGACGGCTTCAGCCTATTGAACGGTGGCTTTCAGATGCTGCGGCCCTCGACAATACAGGCCACACTCGGACTGATGCGCATGCGGGGCGTCGGCGGAACGCTTGCGAAGATGCTCGCACCCATCGCGAACTTCAAGGCCGGCTTCGTCAAGGACGTTCAGGCGGTCGGCAGCGGGCTAAAGTGGCTAAGCAAGGGCGCGTTCTCCTTCGGCAGATCCGTGGGCAGCGCGTTCCGCACCTTCGGTGGTGCACTGCTGGGGTTCGGTAAGACCCTGCTTCTTGGCATCAAGGGGGTTGGGGCCGCGCTGATCGCGAACCCGATGATCCTGGCCATCGCGGTCATCGTCGGACTGGTCGCCGGAGCCGCCTACCTCATCTGGAAGAACTGGGACCGGGTGAAGGTCTGGCTCTCCAATTTCTGGGAGGGCATCAAGACGAAGTGGAATGCGGCGGTCACATGGATCGGCGACAAGATCGCCTGGATCGGAAATGCCGTCCACAGCGCCTGGGAGAATACCAAAGCATATTTTCTCGGCTTCTGGGAGGACATCAAGGCCAGATGGAACGGCGCGGTCGAGTGGATCGGCGGCAGCGTCTCCGGTCTGGGGGAGGCGATCAAGGCACCCTTCGTCTCGGCATTCGGGTGGATCGGCGAGAAGATCGATTCGATCAAGAGCAAATGGGAGGGCTTCAAGAGCGCCTTCTCGCTCGGAGGCTCCACATCCAAATCGTTCTCCTTCACAGCGGACGGCACCATGATCCCCGATGCCGGGCACGCCGACGGCGGTGTCTTCGACAAGCCCCACATCGCTGCCTTCGCCGAGGGCGGCAAGGAGGAAGCCGCCATTCCGCTGGAGGGACATCGCGCCAGAGCGCGCTCGATCTGGGCATACAGCGGCCAGCGGCTGGGCATGTTTCAGGGAGCCGGAGCGCAGCAACCGGCGGGCGGCGGTTCTGTCACCATCATGCCCGGCGCGATCGTCGTCAATCCGTCCCCGGGGATGGATGAAACGGCGTTGGCTCATAAGGTCATGTCGCTTCTGAAGCAGGAGCTGGCGCGCAAGGAGAGGAGGTCTTTGACCGATGCTGCTTTCGTTGGGCGATTTTAGGTTTTCCATAGACACGGCCGCCTTCGACTCCCTCGATCTGTCCGCCGAGTACCCGTGGGCGCGCGTCGACCGCCTCGGCAACCACCCCCAACTTCAGGCGATGGGGAAGGAACATCGGACGATGACGCTGAAGGGCATTATCATCACCACCTACAGAGGTGGCGTCGGGCAGCCGGAAGCACTTCGCGAAATGGCCGGCAGGATGGAGCCGCTGGAGCTGGTGAGCGGGGACGGCCGGGCGTGGGGGAAGTGGTGCGTCAAAGGGATACAGGAGTCGGATTCCTACTTCTTCCGGGACGGCGTGCCGCAGAAGCAGACCTTCGACCTGGAACTGGAGCGCTTCAAAAATGGCTAAGACGGTCATGACTGTGGAGAACGACCGGATCGACCTCATCTGCTGGAAGCATTACGCCTCCCTCGAGGGCCGGATCGTCGAGCGCGTTATCGAGGCGAATCCCGGCGTCTCGATGACGAGCATGCTGCCGGCCGGCATGTCCTTATATTTGCCGGACATCGAGCCCGTTCGCCTGGAACAGACGTTATGGTAGATCTTTACACGCCCTGTTTTCGAATCGAGGTCGACGGGATCGACCGGACGCTCAAGATCTGGGAGCATCTGGAGTCGATCCAATACGAGGACGCGGAGAGCGGGGAGAGCGACAGCCTGAGCTTCACCGTCGCGAACGATCCGGCGTTTCAGATCCCCCGCCCGGGGGCGAAGGTGCGCTTCTGGCTCGGTTGGAAGGAGAGCGGAATCAAGTATTTCGGCTCCTTCGTCGTCGACGAGGCAACCGTGGATTTGAACCCCGCGAAGATGACCGTTTCCGCAAAATCCGCCAATTTCAACAGCTCGGAGAAGGGGGCTCTTAACGAAAAAGAGCGGCGGGACCGGGAGTGGGAGAACATCACGCTGGCCGGCATCGCCGCGAAAATCGCGGCGGAGCACGGATCGAGTTCCAAGGTCGAGGTGGACGTCTTCTATCCTCACATCGCGCAGACCGGGGAGGGGAACCTGTCGTTTCTCCGTCGCCTCGCTTCCGAAATAGGCGCTTCGTTCGCGGTAAAGGACAACACGATTCTCATCTTCCCACCGGACAAGGGCAGCCGGCCGCAGGCGACGATCCTGTACGACGAGAGCGTGAGCGGTTCCTTCACGACGAAAGCCAGGGAGGAATACGGCGAGGTGCAGGCGAAATGGTGGGACAAGAAGAGCGCGACGGAGAAAAAGGTTTCCTCGAAGCGTAAGAAGAAAGACCAGTGGTGGCATAGTGCCGGGAGTTCGTCCGGTGAATCGACAAAGCACACGACCAAGCGGCGCTATCATTCGGCGAGCGAGGCGAAAACCGCAGCGGACAACTACATGACGATCCTCGAGCGCGGCGAGCTCGAGGGGAATCTCACGCTGCCGGGAGATCCCCATCTCGTGTCTGGAGCGGAGATAACGCTCTCGGGTTTCAAGCCTGAGAGCGTGAACGGCAGGTATTTGGCCAAGACCGTGGCGCATTCGATCTCGCAAAGTGCCTGGACGACGAGCGTAACGTTGGAAAGCTTAGGATGAGGAGTAAACCAGAAGTAGCTATATGTAGCTCGGCGAAAAGTTATCCACAACGCCGAAATTTCTCATTTCGTGGCAACAAATTTCTCATCCAAAGTGGCAATTGTCAACGAAATAAGCCACATTTGCCATCTTGATAACCTCCCGGGGATAAAATTTTCCGCCTCTACCTTATAAAGTGTGTGATGCATCGGCATTTTGGCCCCCCAATTTCAGAAAAACAGCGGAAGTAATGTCTGTCGCGATTCGGGCAGGTGATTACGAGTGAGATGGATATCTTTTCGATTTACATTAAAGTTCTGTATCGGCGGCTTGGACGGTTTTTCGCGCGGTGATGCAAAAACGAAAGATTACGTGCATCTTGCAGGTGGGTAGTCATGTGTGATAACATGCTGCGCTCAATTCAGTCCAAAGGAGGACATAAATGAAACATTGTGAAACTGGTACGGCGGGCGTGGCGGGCGTGGCAAGCGCGGCAAAGGGAGCGGACGGAGAGCGGCGGATATCGCGCGGCGAGCTGGAGGGCCTGATGCGGAGCTTTGCGCCGCTGGCGGCGGACCTGCGGCAGGAGGGGTATATCGGCCTGAACAGCATCGCCAGGCGCGTGAACAGGCGACAGCTCGCGTTCGTGCTCGCGCGGCGCTCTGCGCAAGCGGCTGGCGACGGGGGGAGGTGCTGAAGGCCCGATAATAAATAATGATATACAGGTCATTTAAATAAATATG
>DAIRUD010000066.1:0-9031 GCA_036803565.1 Synergistaceae bacterium
CGCCGGGAGCTGCGGCGTGCCGCGCCGGGGCCTGCCGATCTCCGTGCGGATGTCCCCCGCCTCCAGGCGGATCTTTGCGCGGATATGCCGGAGAATCGCGCCCTTCTTGAAATTCATGTCCTGCAACGCCGCCTGTCCGTCGACCGCGACCGTCAGGACACCCTCCGCGAAGGCCACGGGGGCGCTGCGGGATGCGAGCCTTTCCCCGACGATCGACGGCCACTCGCGCTCCAGCATGGAGAGGAGCATGCACAGCCGCATCAGCTGCGAGGACGATTGTTCGGCCAGCGCGCGGTAGATCGACTGTTCGCCCCGTTTTTTTTCCTGTCTAATCTTCGCGCGCTTCAAGGCGATCCACCCCTCCTCGCCCGCTCGATCGCGACCTGGATCAACTGGATATCCACGTGATTGATTCCGGGGATGCGCACCGCCTGGCCGAGCGTGCGGGGGCGCACCCGCAGGAGTTTTTCCCGGGCTTCCGCCGACAGGCCCGTAAGCGCGGCGTAATCCATTCCGTCCGGTATGCGCAGGCGTTCCATGGAGGCGAAACGCCGAATCCTTCGCTCCTCGCGCTCCACATATCCCGCGTACTTCGCCTCGATCTCGATTCTGGTCCCGAGTTCCGCCGGAAGTTCGGTGTGGACGATGCGGGCGAGCCCGTCCCACGCAATCTCCGGGCGCAGCAGCAGGTCCAGCGCGCAGACCGGCTCCTCGAGGGGGGAGGAGCGCATTTCGCACAGAAGCGCGTTGGTCGTTTCGTCCGCGGCGATCCTGGTGTGGAGGAGGCGCTCCCGCTCCCGTTCCATCGCCTTCCAAGCGGCTTGCAGCCGCGCCCACCTCTCGTCGTCGAGCAAGCCCAACTCCCTGCCGATGGCGGAAAGACGGCGGTCGGCGTTGTCGTGCCGCAGGATCAGGCGGTACTCGCACCTGCTTGGGAGCATGCGATACGGCTCGTCCACGCCCCGCGTCGTCAGATCGTCGATCAGCACGCCGATATATCCCTGGTCGCGCCGCAGGACCAACGGTTCGCGCCCCCGCAGGGAAAGCGCCGCGTTGACCCCCGCGACGAAGCCCTGGGCGGCGGCCTCCTCGTACCCCGACGTGCCGCATATCTGGCCCGCGAAATAGAGGCCGCGCACCGCCCTGCACTCCAGCCACGGCTCCAACTGGGTGGGGACGACGTAATCGTACTCGATGCCGTAACCGGGCCGCAGCATCCGCGCGCGTTCGCACCCGGGCAGGGTGCGGATCATCGCCAGCTGGACGTCCGGCGGACTCGTCGTGGAAAAATTCTGCATATAGACCTCGCGGCTGTTCCTCCCCACCGGCTCCAGAAAGATCGGATGCGAATCCCTGTCGGGAAACTTGAGGATCTTGTCGTCGATGGAGGGACAGTAGCGCGGACCCTTGGCGGCAAGCGCCCGGGTGGCCAGAGGCAGCCTGTCCATCGCCGCCCGCAGAAGGTCGTGCGTCCTGCGGGAGCTGCGGGTGTGCCCGCAAAAATAACCCGCGTACGTCTTTTTCTCACCCCAGTGGGAAAATGCCTCCGGAGTCGGGTCGCTCGGCTGCAGCACCAAGGAATCCCAATCGATGCTGTCCCTGCAGATCCTCGGCGTCGTGTCGGTGCGAAAACGACCCGTTTCGACGCCGAGCCTGCGGATGGAATCCGAGAGCTTGCGGGACGAAACCTGTCCCAAGGGTCCGGAGGGGAACGCGGTCATGCCCACGTGCACCATTCCCTGCAAATACGTCCCCCCGGCGACGATCACCCGTTTCGCGGAAAATTTTTCCCCCACAAGGGTCACGATGCCCGTTACGCGGCCTTCGTCCACGACCAGCTCGTCCGCCATTCCCTGATACAGATGGAGGTTGTCGACGCCGGAGAGCATCCGCATATAATGGCCCGCGTAATCGTACAGGTCGCACTGCGCGCGCAGCGTGCGGACCGCGTAGCCCTTCGAGGTGTTGAGCCAGCGCAGGTGCAACGTCGCGGCGTCCGCCGCGCGCGCCTGCTCCCCGCCCAGAGCATCCAACTCGCGGACGATGTTTCCCTTCGCCGGTCCGCCGATCGCCGGGTTACAGGGCATCAACGCCGTGTTGTCCAGATTGTGGTTGAGTATCAGCGTGCGGCAACCCATCCGCGCCGCGGCCAGGGCCGCTTCGCACCCGGCGTGGCCGCCGCCGATCACAATAACGTCATAATCGTAATCCGAACGCATATCCCTCAGTTTCGCCCACCCTCTGTCGTTTCGTTCGACGCCGTGCGTCAGGCAAACGCGCCCGCGCGCATTTCATGAACGGTTACCCCGCGATACTCCAGCGGTTCCGTCGTCGTCGCAAATACCTGATAGCCGGTGCGCAGAAGGGCATCCGCCGTGAAGCGTCTTCCGTCCGCGTCGAGTTCCGACGTCAACTCGTCGAAAAGGAGCACGGGGCGGCGGCGAAGGCTTCGTTCCACGACCGCCGCCGCGGCCAGAATGACGGAGGACGCCGCCCTCCGACTCTGTCCGCGCGACAGGGCGACCGCCGCGGGCCGTCCCTCGCAGGAAATGTGCACGTCGTCCCGCTGCGGCCCGACCAGAGGTCTTTTGGCAAACCGTTCGCGCTCCCTGTTCTCGAGGATGGCACGCCGCATCTCCCCCTCCGCATCCGGCTCCGGCTTTCGGCACGGTGCCCCGCCCCGGAGAAAAGAGAGCGCGAGGGGCGCGGGCAGCAGCTCTCGATACGCGTGAAGGGCGGCGGACACAAGTCCCACGACTTCCCCTCGGATGCCCCAGATCCAAGCGCCGAGCGGGACGAGGACGCGATCGGCGATCGTCGCCTCGCATCCCCGGCGCAGCAACGCGGATTTCTGGCGCAGCGCTTTTTTATAGTCGTAGAGCCGCAGGGCGTAGGGTGGAACGACCAGAGCGCAGACCTTGTCGAGAAATTGCCGCCGACACGAAGCCCCCCCGCGAATCAGGGAAATCTGGTCCGCGGTGAAGGGCAGCACGGGAAGCGTGCTGCGCATCGTGCCGGCGGAGACGGCCTTGTCGCCGCAGCGCAGAGAACAGCGCGTCGTGATACCGGCGAGAACCTCCGTCTCCTCCTCGCCGCCGACGCCGCCCCACAACGAGGCGCGGCGACCGCCGTCCACGTCCCAGCGCAACAGGGAGGGGATCTTGGTCATCCGCTCCAGCGGGCCCCACCCGGAGATCAGGCTGAGGCCCTCGATGAAGTTCGTCTTGCCCGCCCCGTTCGGCCCGGCGATCAGGTTGAAACCGGGCGCCCAGTTGCGGCGCCCGAAGTGCAGATTGCGAAAATTATGAAAATAAGTCGCTCTAAAGTACATCTCCCCCGGATTCCGTATCGGCGGGCATTTCCTCGTCACCCGCAGCGGAGACGGGGGCGTCGATCTCCTCCCTGCTCAGCTCGACGGGGGCGACGAGGCAGAGGAAGGAATCCGAATCCTTCGCCCGCACCGCCATGTGCCCGTCCTGCCCGTTAAATCCGAGCAGGACGACGGGATCGTCCAGAACCTTCACGGCGTCGTGGAAATAGCGGGTATTCACGCCGATGACGACATTCTCCCCCTGCGCCTCGCAGAAGAGCTGTTCCACCGCCTCCCCGAACTCCGGCGCCCGCCCCGAGAGGGTGCACTCCCCGTCGCCGGCCATGCGGACGATCACCGTCCGGTTATAGTCGCGGACGACGATGTCCACGCGCTCGATGGCGGCGATGAGGTCCGCCCGGTCGATATGGGCGGACGTGCGGCTCGAGGTCGGAAGGATCTTGGCGTAGGGCGGGAACTTCGACTCCACCTTGCGCACCGCGAACTCCATCCCCTGGGCCGAGAAATACGCCTGCGCGTCGTCGTAGGAGATGCGCACGGCCGTCTCCGCATCGAGCATACCGAGAATCCGCTGCAACTCCTTCAGGCCCTTCAGCGGCAGCAAAAGCGGCTCCGCGACGCTGCCCTCCGTCACCTCGCAACGGCTCAGGGCAAGCCGCCGCTTGTCCGTCGAGACGATGTTGAGCGCGCCGTTCTCCATCTCGAAAAAGACGGAGGAGAGGTACTGCGGGTACTCGTCGTTGGCCGAAGCGCAGAGGGAGCCGCGATCCAGCGAGGAAACGAGCGTCGCAGCCGGCAGCGAGCAGAAGAGCGCCGCGCCCTCCGAGGAGGGAAGTTTGGGGAAATCCGCGACCGGATAGGTCGTGAAGCGATATCTGCTCTTACCGGACAGCATCACCGCCCGGCCGTCCTGTACCTGCAGGGTGAATTCGCTGGAACCCGCCTTTTTGAAGAGGTCGCTCACGCCCTTGAGGGGAATGACCGTCTCGCCGGGCTCGACGACCGTCACGCCTTGGGCCGCGCAGACGATCGACGTCTTGATGTCCGTCGCCTGCAGCTCCGTGCCGTTCTCGTCCGCGCGAAGCAGGATCGAGGAAAAGATATTCATCGAACCGGAAGTCCCCGCGCTGCGCTCCGCAAGGCTCCAGCTCTTGAGAAACGTATTTTTGTCCACATTGATCTTCATGCGCATTCCCCCAGTATCTCTCGACGGATGTCTCGTTCATTTTATACACGCGGTTCTCGAATACGGTATTCGTATTATATAAAGAAAAAGAAGTTGTAGTAGTAGGGGCTGTGGATTGGTGGAAAACATCCTTCGCAGCCCTCCGCGTACGGGTTTTCATTGTGGAAAAGCCATACGGGTTTTCGAAATGTTATTCACATTTTCCACAAAGAAATTGTGGAAATAAAGGTCAAATGGATCAATATCGGGCGATATCCACAAAAAACAGCCACATTTCTATAACTTGTTCCTGATGTTATCCACAATCGTCTTGACCCGGATGTCGCCCTTCAGCATCTCTTCGATCTTCTTGCAAGCATGCAGGACGGTCGTGTGATCCTTGCGGTTGAAGGCGTATCCGATCTGCTGCAGGCTGTCGTTCAGCAGGTCCCGCGCCAGGTACATGGCGATCTGCCGGGCCAGCGCGAGGTCGGAGGTGCGCTTCGCCGAGACGAGGTCCTCGACGGTGATGCCGAAGCTCTCCGATACGAGCTGCTGGATATGGTCGATGCTGATCTGTCCGTGCGATTTGTAGCGCAGGACGTCCTTGAGCCAGTTGTTGAGGTTCTCGGTGTTCATCGGCTCGGCGTTGATGTTGGAGTAGGCGACGACCCGATTGAGCGCCCCCTCCAGTTCCCGTATGTTGCTGGGGATGTTGTGCGCGAGGAAGAGAATGACCTCCTCCGGGATGTTGTATCCCTTCAGCTCGGCTTTCTTCTGCAGGATCGCCACGCGGGTTTCCAGGTCGGGCTGCTGGATGTCGGTGACCAGCCCCCATTCGAAGCGGGAAACCAGCCGCTCCTCGACCCCGCGGATCTCCTTCGGCGGCCGGTCGGAGCTGATGACGATCTGTTTCTTCGCCTCGTGCAGGCTGTTGAAGGTGTGGAAGAACTCCTCCTGCGTCCCCTCCTTGTCGCCGATGAACTGGATGTCGTCGATCAGGAGGACATCGAGGTTGCGGTACTGCGCGCGGAACTCGTTGGTGCTGTTGGTCTTGATCGACGTGATCATGTCGTTGGTGAATTTCTCCGAACTGACGTAGAGGGTCTTCGCGGTTTGCAGGTTTTGCTTCACGTGATGCGCGATGGCGTGCATCAGATGCGTCTTGCCGAGGCCGACGCCCCCCCAGATAAAGAGCGGGTTGTAGGCCACGCCGGGGGATTCGCTTACGGCCAGACTGGCGGCGTGGGCCAGCCGGTTCGACTTGCCCACGACGAAACTGTCGAAGACGTAGTTCGGGTTCAGCCCGTTGTTCGTCTCGTTCACGGGTGCCTGCACGACGGCCTTGGCGCGCTCCTGCCCCTGCATCGATTCGTCGAGGTGAATGGCGACGGAATCCGCGTATCCGCGATGGCGTAGAAATTCTTCCAGGGGCTGGAGGATCTTCTTCTCCATGTTCTCCTTCGCGAAGGGATTGGGAACGTCGATCGTCAGCACGCCGTCCTCCAGGGAGAGCGCCCTGCAGGTATCCAGCCAAATTGGGGTGACCCCCGGCGGAAGAAATTCCCCGGACGATCGGATGACGTCCTGCCAGATACTCTCTTCCCGTGTTTCGTTCGTCTTCACATGGAACACCTCGCACGATCCCCGCCGTAACGGTACAGTTGCCGTCGTCATTTTATCTTTGACTGTCGTCGACGATGCAGACCTATATTCTAACATGATTTTTCTGTCAAGACCCCGAAGGGGGACAACCAGAAAAAATGAGCCATATGTCTCATATTTATCCACCAATCTTATCCACATATCCACTTTTTTCTGGGAGAGAATATGTGGAAAGTCTGAGCGGTCATGTGGCGCGGTTTTGTAAAATAAGAACGAATGTGAAAAAATTGCATAAAATACGGACCTTGAGAGAGACTGGACGGAAAAAAATCTTGAATTGTCCACATGTGTGGATAACAACGGTGGACAAATTGGAACAAAACCAACTATTCGTGTCGTTACCCACAAAATGCGGGCCGGCCGTTTTCGATACGGTTGCGCCGTCCCCGTTGCCTACAAAACGCCGATGGTCGTCGCGTAAATACGGTCCGCGACGTAGAGGAACGTTTCCCTGAGCAGAAAGGCGGCTTTCGTACGGGGGGTTCTATATCTCGAGGAAGGCGTCGGCGAGGAATACGCCTCCATGCCGTTTTCCCTGGCGACCGCCATCGCGCGCTTCATATGCAGGGGGTCGCTGACGAGGATCGCGTTTCGCATGCCGTTCTTCCGCAGAATTTCCGCGGCGTAGGCGATATTCTCCCGCGTGATCCTGGATCGCTCCTCGAGCAGAATGTCCTCCTCGGGGACGCCGCGGGAGACGGCATAGCGGGCCGCCACGCGCGCGTCGGAGTAGGTGCTGTTTTCGCCGCGTCCGCCGGTAAAGACGAGTTTGTCCGCGTATCCGTTCTCGTACAGCCAGACGCCGTGATGAATCCTCTCCTTGAACACCGGGGAGGGCGCGTTGCGTTGGAGTCCCGCTCCCAGGACGATCGCGGCGTCCGCCCGCGTTTTTTCGTCGACGCGGGCGTAACGGTAGATGGACGCTGCCGCGTAGGCGAGGCAGAGGGACGCGGCGCAGAGGGCGGCGAGAAGCGTGTACAGCGATCTGCGGAGAAGGGTTCTCCGAAACGCGATCTTCACCTTATCGGCGCGTTCGCCTCAGGCCGGAAGGTCGGTTCCCGCACGACGTGCGAGCAACACGCGGCAGACCGCCGACGTCAGGACACCGGCAACGCCGGCTTCGGGAATTCCGTGCGCGACGATGACCGAGGCGATCATTCCGTAGATCGCCGTCGGGTCCACGGAGCGGGCGACGGCGTAGGCGTCCTGAAAGATGAAGTAGATGAAGTGCATGACCAGCAGGGTGTTCGTCATTCCGCCCGCGACCCCGGCGGCGAAGAGCGAGACCACCCGCCATTTCTTTCGGCCGCCGAAAAGGCGCGACAGCAGGGCGTCGACATAGTACGGGACGACGCCGACCAGGATTCTCGGGACGAAGCAGATGAGGAGGGCGTACGGACTGCCGTGCTCCGTCCCCGGAACCTGGATGAGCGGGGAGAAGGCGAAGGAGAGCAGCGCCGGGGCCATGGTGTTGTTGATGAAACTGGTCAGGCCGAACAACGCGCCCAGGAGCGCGCCGATCCTCGGGCCGAGCAGGATGGAGCCGATGATGACGGGTACGTGAACGATCGTCGCCTTGATGATGCCGAGGTGAATGAACCCGATCGGCGTGAACGCCATGAGAAAGATGATCGCCGCAAAGAGGGAAGTGAGCGCGAAAACGCGCACCCTCTCCGATTTCGTACCTGTTGTGCCGATGCCGTCCCCCATGTTGATCCTCCTCGTGCCGTGAATTGTCACATTATATGGGAAAACGTGGAAATGTTAAGGAGGATTTCCGCGAATTGCCGCGTATCGCGTGAATTTTCCGCGAAACACGTTGCGGCTCGTTGACGCCGATGCGCCGCCGACCCATAATGCGGAGAGGATGGGAGGGTTGTTGAATGCAAATGGACACCTTGCGCAGGATCGTCCGCTCCATGCTCGATACCGAAGCGGGAAACCTCGTCGCCGCGGAGGCGGCGATCACGCCGGAGGTCGCGTCGCTTCGCATGCACGGCGACGCTTTGCTGGGCGTCGCCGCCGCGGACGACCCCATTTTCTCTTCGTTCGCGTCTTCCGAGGTGGTCGGGCCGCACTTTGCCCTTCCCGGGGAGTGGCTTCCCGGCGCCAAGAGCGTGCTCTCCGTATTTTTCTCGTTCACGGATCGCGTGACGAGCAGCAACGCGCGGGAACCTCGTCGCCCCTCTCCGGAATGGCTGCACGCGCGCATCGAAGGGCAGGCGTTCATCGACGCGGTGATGCGTGCCCTGTGCGACGCCCTGTCGCGGGCGGGGTATGCGGCGGTCGTCCCCTGCGACGATCCCCGCTTCTCCTCGGCGCAGAGGGAGGGAAGTCCCGAAAAATGCGGCGGCAGAAGGTTTACCAGCACATGGTCGGAACGCCACGTCGCCTATGCCTGCGGCCTGGGCACGTTCGGCCTGGCCGCAGGCATCATCACGAAGTCCGGCGCCGCCGGGCGTCTGGGCAGCCTCGTCACGACGCTTCCGCTCCCCCCGACGCCGCGGGCGTACAGCCGGTTCGACGCGTACTGCACGATGTGCGGCGCATGCGCGCGAGCCTGCCCGGCCGGTGCGATCTCCATGGAGAGCGGGAAGGACCACGTCGCCTGCTCCCTCTTCCTCGACGAAACGCGCGCGGCGTTTGCGCCGCGGTACGGCTGCGGGAAGTGTCAGGTGGGCGTTCCCTGTGCCGATCGCGCGCCCGGTGCGTAAGCTCTAAGGACGCTCCGCGAATTTCTCCTTGCGCGCGCGCAGCGCTCCGGCGTGGGCCGCGAGGCCTTCCGCCGCGGCGATCTCGGCGCCGGGGGAGGCGAGCGCCGCCGCCGCCGCCGGCGTAGATGCGCAATTCACCGGCCGCAATCAAGGGAA
>DAIRUD010000067.1:0-8950 GCA_036803565.1 Synergistaceae bacterium
ATCTTCGTCGCCTCGATCCCGTTGATCTCGGGCATCATGTGGTCCATGAAGATGACGTCGTATTCCTTCTCCTCGATCAGGGCGAAGGCGGCCTTCGCGCTCTCGGCGGTGTCCGGTTCGATGTCGTACTGTGCCAGCAGCTCGCTCTCCACGAGCAGGTTGATTTCGTTGTCGTCGACGAGGAGAATGCGCGCATCGCGGAAGCGGAACGCGCCGATCGCCTCCTTGTCCTTGCCGTTGTCGTCCGTGAGGATCGCTTTTTTATTGTTGATCGCGGCCGCGATATTCATGACCAGCACGGGTTCGAAGAGAATCTGTACGTTCGCGCCCGTGTTCTGCTTCGAGGCCGTCCGGATGTTTTTGATCGCGACGACGTGCGTGCTTTCGGATATCCCCTCCGCGTTCCGCTGCATGGCTTCGTGCGCGAAATCGTAGCGGTAGATGATGTGGGTGTAGACGTTCTGCGACAGCATCCCCATGCAATCGTCGAGCGTGCGGCAGATATCGAAGTTGACCCCGATGTCCCGCAGCATCTGTTCGTACTCGTCGGCGTGAAGGCCGTCGGCGAGCAGCAGAATGCGCTTGGCGAGGGGGGAAAGGACCGACGCCAGCGATTCGCTCGACGCGGCGCGCACCTCGATCGCAAAGGAGAATGTGCTCCCCTTGCCGTATTCGCTCTCCACGGCCAGCCGCCCGCCCATTTTCTCCACCAGCCGGCTGCTGATGGATAACCCCAGTCCCGTCCCCTCTACGTTGCGGTTGATATAAGCGTCGGTTTGGGAAAACGGTTGGAAGATGGCCTTGCGGTCCTGCTCCTTGATGCCGATCCCCGTGTCCGTCACGGCGAAATGCAGGCGCACGAGATCCCCCCTGGCGGGAGTACAGGAGACCTCGAAACGCACGTACCCCTCGGGGGTGAACTTCACGGCGTTGTTGAGCAGGTTCAGGAGGACCTGCTTCAGGCGGATATCGTCGCAGACGAGGGATGCGGGAATGGTCGGGGCGATGTGGGTGAGGAAGGCGAGCTCCTTATCGGTCGCCTTCAGGTTGATCAGCCCGGTGATGTCGGTGAGAAGGGAGGCGACATCCGTCGGCACCTCGATGAGTTCGAGTTTGTCGGCCTCGATCTTGGAAAAGTCGAGCAGGTCGTTGATGATCGCCAGCAGGGAGTGCGCCGCGTTCGTGATGCTCTGGGCATAACCGCGCTGCGCGTCGTCCAGCCCGGTGAGCAGAAGCAGGTCGCTCATGCCCTTGATGGCGTTCATCGGCGTGCGGATCTCGTGGCTCATGTTGGCCAGAAAGGATGTCTTCGCCCGGTCCGCCGCCTCCGCCCGCTCCAGAGCCCGCGTCAGCTCCGTGATGTCCTGGAGTGCGACGACCGTGCCGAGGCATTTGCCGTCGGCGTCGACGGCGGGGGAGATGTACGTCTGTAACAACAACACCTGCCCGGCGTTCGTCTCCAGGCGGTCGCTGAAGCGGACCCCGACCCGTTCCTCCGCCACGTCGGCGAAGCGGCGCGTCATTCCATCAATCCACGCGTCGTTGGTCAGTCGGCGAAAGATCTCCTCGAAGGGCAGCCCGATCATCTCCCGCTGGTCGGAGAAGGAGAGCTGGCGCATCAGCTGGTTGGTGCCGATGACGTACTTGTTCTGACGATCGAGGACGAAGATGCTCAAAGGGGTCGTCTCAAGGAGCAGCCGATTGTAGAGCGACTGCAGCGCACGCTCCGATTCGTTGAAATCCCGCAGGCGTTCGGAGTGCTCGTACATCAACGAGATATGGTCGTAGCTGCGCTCGAGCTTGTTGAGCTTGCGGCGTAACTTCTTGCACTCCGCCTGCGCTTTCGCCAGTTCGGCCGCACACGCGGCGGCGTCGCGTTCTTCCGGCAACGTCGTATCGTCCATTTCGCCCTTCGAGATGTCCGTCATCTATGCGCTATTAAAACGCCAGCATGACGAGGGATTCGTTGTGTGCCGCGTTGCGCGCCTTGCCGTCGCGGATCGACGTGGGACAGATCTCGCCGAAACTGTAGAATCCGCTGAGCGAGAGGTCCGCAGGCAGCCCCTCGAGCAGGACCTCCGTCTCCAGGGTGTTCTTCGACGCCATGACGAAATATCGCCCGACGCAGGAAATGGCGAAAATCGTGGAATATTTGTATCCGTCCGCCTCGTTGGCGCGGATTTTCGCCAGGAGGTCCTCGATGCTGTTGCGCGCGGAAAGTTCGATGTCCGCCGCCTTCAGCGCGCCGAGACTGAGCGTGCTTCCCTGCGGGATCTCGCCGATCGCCGTGCCGCTGCCGGTCTTCATATCCACGCAGTGAATGGTCCGCACGATCGGCACGCCGTCCGAATCGGCGTCGTTCGATTCGATCAACAGCGGGTAGGCGGTGAAGGACGTCGTCTTGTCCGTGGCGTCGGCGATCTTTTCGACATCGAGACCGAAGCGCTCGAGAAAACGCACGAACGTCTCGTCCCCGACGGTATAGACGGTATTGTCCTTGGCCCGCGTAACCGTCCTTTTGAGATCCACCAGGGTGCTCAGGTTGTTTTTTACGGTGAAGACGGGCCGTACGTTGCCGGACAGGACGAGCAGCGTCAGACGATCCTGCGCCACCGAGTCCCCGCAGTAGACGGCCGTGCGGCCGTGTATTTCGTCGTGCGCCGGGATGCCGCCGAAGACGGGCAGGTCGCCAGACACGCGGCTCAACTCCCGGGGATAGATGTCCAACATGATGCCCAGGATATAGGGGGCGAAGGCGAGGACGGCGACCGGTTCGCCCTCCAGCGAATCCACCGCGGCGCGATAGGTGCGGTCGATCTGTTCCACGACGTTGTCGCTCGTCAAAGGATCCGAAACGGCGACGGCGAAACGCATGTCGTCGGACGTCACCGTCGTCAGGCTCGCAGACATGTCGGTCAGGCCCTCTTCCCGCGTGAATCCCGCCGTGCTGGAAAATCCGACGATCGGGACATGCAGCCGCTGGCGGATTTCCCGCGCGAACGCGTCGTGATCCACCTCCGAATCGCAGATCAGAAGGCCGAACGTGTTCTCTCGAAAGGCAAGCCTTTCCCGCGTCTGCTCCGCGAGCTCCTTCGCGGCGAGCTGCAGATCGTCGAGCTCGTATGTCAGAGCGACTGTGGATCGAATCATCGTCGACACCCCCATGATCGTTTGCAAAATTATAACGATTGCGTCTCGGCTTGACAAGAACGGTCGGCGGATCGCGTCGCCCGCGTTCGTTACCGGAGCGGCTTTACCTTGCGGGACACCGCTTGCCGGCTGGGCGCCGCGCTCCCATCTTTTCGGTCCAATCCCCCGACCGTGTCATTGCTCTAGGCACCGGCCAGCGCGAAAACGATCCGGCGCATCTCCTCGTCGGAGGAGGCCGTCGCCAGCGCTTCGCGGATATCGTCGATCCGCAGGGTGTCCGCCTCGTCGAGAATGGAAAGAAATATCTTGTCGTGCCGGGTGCGGTCCACGTGATCCGGGTCGTAGAACAGCTCCTCGAAGAGCTTCTCGCCGGGCCGGATGCCCGTGTACACGATGCGGATATCGCTGTGCGGCACGCGGCCGTGCAGGCGGATCAGCGTCTCGGCCATCTCCGCGATGCGCACGGGCTCGCCCATATCGAGGACGTAAAGCTCCCCGCCCCTGCCCATCGACGCCGCCTGCAGAACGAGGCTGACGGCCTCCGGGATGAGCATGAAGTAGCGGCGCATCTCGGGATGCGTCACGGTCACGGGTCCTCCGTTGCGGATCTGGCGTTCGAAGAGGGGAACCACACTGCCTCTGCTGCCCAGGACGTTGCCGAAACGCACGGTAAGGTAGGACGTCCCGGCGTATTGCTCCTGCAGGCCGGAGAGAAGGCGCTCCGCCACGCGCTTCGTCGCCCCCATGACGCTCGTCGGGTGCACCGCCTTGTCCGTGGATATCATGACGAACCGCTCGGCCCCGCACGTCCCGGAGAGGTCCGCCAACGTCCATGTTCCCAATGCGTTCACGCGCAAGGCCTCACGTGGGTTCTCCTCCATCAGCGGCACGTGCTTGTGCGCCGCCGCGTGGAAGACGACCTGCGGCCGGTATTGCAGAAAGATGCGCCGCATCGTCTCCCGATCGGCGATATCGGCCACCAGCGGGCGACAGGGAAACGGCAGGTCGGGGAGGGCGGAGAGCCGCTGGAGCAGGTTGTAGATGGACTGTTCGCCGTGTCCGAGCAGCAGCAGTTCGGAGGGGGCATGCGCGAGCGTCTGCATACAGATCTCGCTGCCGATCGAACCGCCCGCACCGGTAATCAGCACCCGTTTGCCGCGCAGCACCGTTCCGATCTCCGCCTCGTCGAGGCGGATCGGCTCGCGGCGGAGGAGGTCCCGCAGCTCCACGGAGCGGAAACTGCCGACCTCGACCCGCCCGCCGGCCAACTCGTGCAGGCTCGGCATGACGCGGACTTCGACGCCGAGGTCGGATATCGCCTCGAGGTATTTTCTGACGTTCGCGCCGCTGGCGGAGGGAATGGCGATCAGGACGACGGCGACGCCGTTTTCCCGGATGACGCGGGAAATGTCCACGTCGCCCCCCAGCACCGGAAGGCCCGCGATCGACTTGCCCAGCTTGTGCGGATCCTCGTCGATGAAACCGACCGGAAAGAGGTCCCCTTTGTGCCGTTGCAGGTCGCGCGCGACGAAAGCGCCCGCCTCGCCCGCGCCGACGACCAGCGCGCGCTTGCGCACCCCCGTCGTCTCCCGCTCCCGCGAGGCCGCGAGCTCCAGAAAGCGCCACGAGGCGCGCATCACACCGATAAATAGGATGCCCGCGAAGAGGGAGAGGGCGAGGGACGAGCGCGGGAAGAAAATCCACGGCGACAGTCCCAGGTGGCGCTCGAACAGCAAGCGCATGGCAAAGTAGGGGACGAGAAAGAGGGCACACCCCCAGAGATAGGCGCGCGCCAGGCGCGCGTACTCCTCGACGCTGGCCTGCGGCCAATACACGCGATATAGGCCGCAAGCATAGAGTGCGGCGGCCACGCAGAGCGGAAAAACGCACGCGGCCCTGAGGCAGTGCACGCGGTAGAAGGTTGGTTGTACGAGAAAGGTGAGGCGCAATGCGTAGCCGATGTAGATGGCGAACGAGAGCAGGCAAAGATCCAGCAGGAGCACCCGCCTGTTGCGCGATGCGACCAGCAACCAGAGTCGTTGCAGCTTCTTACGCAAGAGGATCGCCCTCGACCGCGATCAGATGATGAGCTTTCCTCCGCCGCGATTCGCCGAGCCGGGGGGAGGGGAGAGGCGGTCCAGCTGCTGCAGGACGTCCGACGAGGCGACGGTCAGGGAGGACTTTTTCGCCTCCTCGCGCGCATACTCCTTCAACTTCTGTTCGTAATCCTCCATGGCCTGCTTGATCGCATCGACGTCGCCGCGCACCCACTGCAGGATATTGTCCGCGACCAGCTTGACGACATCCTCGCCCGGCTCTTCCTTGATCGCGCCGAGCTCCTTGAGCATACGGTGCTCCTCCTTCACCGATTCGAGGATATCGTCGTCGGTAATGACGCCCTTCCGGTAAAGCACGCGCAGGATGATGTTCATCCGCGTCTTGTTGTTCTCGTCGTTCAACGCGAGTGATTCCACCCGCGACAAAAGCATCGTGATGACCTCTTCGAGGCTAATCTGCATCGGCATTGCCATGTCCATCCCTCCACGGTTCGTAATGGTGCGATGTCGGGACGCCCCGCGCCCCGACATCGGCCCGGTTATTTTAGCATAAATTCCCTTCGCGTCGGCAGGCTTCCCCCCGTCGCCCTCGCGAAAAAAACGAACGCCCCGGCAGGAGCGACAGACACAGGTGGTCGACCGCACGCCCCTTGTCTTGCGGAAGCGCTGGGCGTATAATTGTTCACTTGTAAGAAAGGCGGTTCGATCCGCCTCCAACAGGGGGATGCATATGACGGGTAAAGCGGGATTCACACATGGACACAGGGGGCTGCGGCGGGCGCTGAAGAAACTTCCTATCGTCGCACGGGCGGAGTGGTCCACCTTGGCGGCGATCGTCGCCGGTTCGATCATTTACGCCTACGGCGTCATGGCCTTTACGATCCCGTTCCGCTTCCCCGACGCCGGCGTCACGGGAATCGCCGCCCTGCTCAATTACACGATGGGCATACCGCTCCCCGTCGTCGTCGGCGTGGCGAACCTGGCGTTGCTCGCCTGGGCGTGGCGGGGGCTTTCCCCCCGCGTCGCGCTGTGGACGGCCTTCTCCGTCATCCTGCTGACGATCCTCATGCGCTTGATGGACGATATCCCCTTCGCGCACACCGACCAGCGGCTGCTGATCGCCCTGATCGGCGGCGCGATCAAGGGCTACGGGATCGGCCTCGTCTTTCGTGCCGGGGTGACGCTGGGCGGCCTCGACATGATCGTGCTCTACCTGCAAAAGAAATACGGCATCGAGGTCGGCAAGTACAGCTTCTACATCAACATGTGCATCATCGGCGCAAGCGCCTATTTCGTCGGCGTAGAAAACGCGATGCTAGGGTTGGTCGGCGTTTACGCATCCAGCCTGACGATCGACAACACGATCTCCTCCTTCGACCGCCGCCGGTTGATCTTCGTCGTGACGAAACACCCGGACCCCGTCGTCCGGCACGTGACGACCGAGTTGGGCCGCGGCGCGACGATCCTCGACGCACACGGCGGGTATTCCGGCGAAACGCGACCGGTCGTCATGTGCCTGCTGACGCGCCGACAGGCCGTCGAACTGCGCCGTTTCCTCGCCGAGAACCAACCGAACGCCTTCATGGTCGTCTCCGAAGCGAGCGAGGTCGTGGGCAGAGGATTCAAGCCCTGGCGATCCAGATGAAGACGACGGGGAAGACACGCCGGAGCGGGTAGACTTCGCGATCTTGCGGTGATCATAACTCCGGAAGATCGGAGGTTATGAAAACCGCCGACGAGAGAGGGGGAAGGAGAGCCTGCGACGCATTTCCGCCATCGCCCGCCTGAAACACGCATTCTCGCGCCTGCTCGACGTAAAGACCGCGCGGGGCGTTTCCTTCACGATCTCCATTTTTACGCTCCTCAGCAAACCGCTGGGTTACCTGCGGACGCTGATCGTCGCGTGGGCGTTCGGGACGTCGCCGGGGATGGACGCCTATCACCTCGCCAGCAGCATCGTCTCGCTCCTGGCGGGAAATGTCGGCTCGACCATCGATAGCGCCGTGCTGCCCGAGCTCATTCGCACAGGCAAGGAGGACGGCGCGGAGAGCGTCCGCCCCCTGGTCGCCTTTTTCTCCTGGCTCTCGCTGTTTGTGGCCGTTGCGTTCTGCGCCTGCCTGCTCATCGCCCCCGGCATCCTCATCCGTTTCTTCGCCGGCGGCTTCGACGACGAGAGAATCCGTATGGGCGCGGAGATGCTCTGGTGGCTGACCCCCTTCGCCGCGGCTATTATGCTGCGGCCGATGGCGGAACTCTGGGCGACCCTCCAGGAACGCTACACGCTTTCGTCGATCTGCGCCACGCTGTTCAACTTCATCGCGATTCCCGGCCTGCTGCTGACCATCCCGCTCCTCGGCGTATACGCGGTCGCCTTCACCATGAGCGTCGGGCACGCCGCCGTCCTTTTGTTGTTGTTGCTGCTGCTGCGGGGTATCCCCGTACGATTTTCCTTCCGCCGCCTCCGTGCGGCGCGCCTGCTGCGCATCTTTCGCAATACCCTCTACTCGATGGGGATCTTCTTCGCGCTCTCGCTCTTCGTCGTCGTCGACAAGTATTTCGCATCCCGCCTTCCCGGCGGTTCGGTCGCGGCGATCAGCTATGCGGGGACCATTCTTACATTCCTGACCGTTCTCGCCTCCGCTCCGCTCCGTTTTTTTCTGGCGAGAATCAGCGCATTGAACGTCGAAAACGACACCGCAGCGCAGGTGATTGTGTCTCACAGTATCGTGCTGGCGCTGACGTACTTTTTCCCCATCGCCCTCTTTGCGGCATCCGCCGCGCAATCGATCGTCTCTTTTATTTACGGCTGGGGAAATTTCGACGCGCGGTCCGTCGGCATGACCGCGCTTGCCTTCGCCGCTTATTGTATCGGCTTCGCCTTTTCACTGGGCACGACGCTTCTGAGTCGCTACGCCCAGGCTTTACAGCGCCTCGCGCTGCTGATGCTGCTCTCCTACCTCCTCGTCGCGCTGAACGCCTTGCTCGATTGGCTCTTCATCGGCAGGTGGGGCCTGGGCGGCCTGGCCCTTGCCACGAGCGCGACACAGATCACCGGGTTTGTGTTGTATTTTTTCATACTCATGGGGCCCGCCTTGCTTCCCTTTTTATGGAAATGCCGGTTTTTCCAACAACTCCCCCCCCTTGCGCTTCTCGTCTTCGCGACGCACCGCGCACAGGCCCTCGGTACGCTTCCGCAGCTTCTGCTGACCGCCGCGGCGACGTTGCTTTACTTTTTCACCGTGGAACGACTTGGCCTGATGGTCGCTCTGCCGGAACACTGGCGACCGACCCAGCTGGCCCTCTACCTGGCGCGAAGCGTTCGCCCGGCCGGGGGCAAAAACGAATAAGACACCAGGAGGAGGTAACGGCATGTCGGTTCGCAAGGGCGAATCCGCGAGCGAAAGCGCGGTCGTGTGGACGAATTTGGCGCAATTGCTTGCGCTCTTCGGCACTTTCCCTCCATCGCGCTTCCTCCGGGACGAGAGCGGAGCCGTTTTTTTCGACGGCGGCGTGCGGTCGGCGTACGAGAACTATGCGCTTCTGCCCTCCGTGCCGCACGATCACCAGGGGCTTTTCGACGCCCTGGACAGAGGGATCGTGTTTCACGCGGAGGGACGCACTCCGCATATCTGGCCGCTTTTTCCCGGCCTGCCGGAGGAAACGCCCACCTGCCTGACGGCCGCCGGGGCGCGGAGGGATGACGTTTTCCGCGCAATGCTCTGCGACGTCGAGCCATGCGCGGA
>DAIRUD010000068.1:0-8937 GCA_036803565.1 Synergistaceae bacterium
CGCCGCCCCCGAGCAGCAACACCTTCTGGGCGATGTTGTTTTTCGAGCCGCCCCCCATGAGCGCCCCGGCGAGCCCGCCCAGAGCGGTCGGACCCAGAAGCTTCGTCAGGTTCTCGTTGTTCAGATAACCGCCCAATAAGCCGCCCAAGCCGCCGTTGCGATCCGCCGCCCGCGTTGCGGCGACTTCCTGCGACGGATCGACCGGCCCGTTATCCCCCTGTGCCGCGTTGAATATACTCTGTAGATCCTGCATCCAATTAGCCATGGCGTCATTTCCTTTCATTTAATATCAGTTCTATATGATGATATTAAAAATATACAAAACAACTGATCGGCATTTATGATGAACCAATTTGCGACAAACAATCAAATCGATCTGCGAACCGGCGATTCATCGGTGGGGTTGAAACCGCAAACGAGGGTGCGAGAGCATGAAAAAAGCCGCCTTGCGGCGGCCGGATCGTTTTCGGAGCGCGTGCGGCATCCGGTTCGCCGTCACTGCAAGACTTTCCCCGTCTTGCCGTCGAGGCGCGCCTCGATGTACTTCTGCACGCCCTCGGCGGGAATGCCCAGCGCGATGGACAGTTCGTCGAAGAGCATCTCCTCCGCGCGCTTTTTCGCCGCCGCCTCCGTCGGGCTGATGGCGCGGGCGCACGCCGCCTGCCGCCGCTGCTTGTCGTACAGGGACATGGTCAGCTCCAGCAAACGCGCGCAGTCGCGCGTCCGGATGATGGACTCGAAGTGTTGCGCCATCTGCTTCGCCTCCTGCGCGGGATGCCCTTCCGCCTGCGGCTCCGCCGGGGCCAGATCGGGGATCGTGTCGATCAGCCTCTCCGCCTCGTCCCTGGTCAGGACCGGGCGCATACGCGCGCTGGTGTTGTCGACGGGGTTGTAGATGACGCAGTCCTCGCGCAGCGGTTTCAGGACGTAGTACAGCCGGTCGCGATCCCCCCCCTGGAAATCAAACCTGTCGATCCTGGAGATTTCGCAGATACTGCTGCTGCCTTCGTAAACGACCAAATCTCCCATTTTGTACATTTTTTCGATACCACCCGTTCCTTGAAATAAAAGAAAGGCATGACAATATGAATTACACAATTTAACAATGTATGCCGTGAGTATATTCTAACACAGTTTCGGGAAAAATGTAAGGGCGGCGATTTTCGGGCAGGATGGCCACGATAGAATGCACGGTTACCGTAATACCCCTAAAGCCGCCCGGGCAATCTCCTTCATTGCCCGTCGAATTCATCGCCGTTCGGCGGGATCGCATTTTTATTGCGCAAAGCCTTTCGCGCTCCTTGACGGATGGATTCGCGCGTGATAGTTTTAAATACATTCAAAGATTCTTAAATGTATACATTAAGGCAATTCTTCTCGTACATCGGCTTGCAAACCATCGCGTCTGGGGGTGATTTCGTACCGCAGTAGGTTCGCGCTTTCGTATCCATAGAAGAACATCCTTCGGTACTTGCGTTCCGCTTCGCACCATCAACCCAATCGTGAGGAGTGATTTTCATGAAAACAGCCCCGAAGAGAATCCTGACCGCCCTCTGCGTCGCGACCATCCTCTGTCTTTCCAATTCCGCCCTGGCCGCCACGAAGCAGATCACCATCGGCACCTCCTCCCCCTCGGGGGCCTGGATGATGCTCGCCTCCACCATCTCCAAGCTGATCAACGACAATATCAAGGGAACGAACGTCACGCCCGTCCCCAGCCCGCGCGGCAGCATCGAGAACGTCGAGACGATCGAGAGCGGCGAGCGCGAGATGGGCTTCGCCATGGCCAACGTGGCGGAGGCCGTGGAGAAGGGCACCAACCCCTTCAAGGAGCCGCAGAAACACGTCCGGGGCTGGTTCTCGGCGCACTACGGCCAGTGGTACCTGTTGGTCCGCGAGGACAGCGGCATCAAGACCTTCGAGGATCTCAAGGGCAAGCGCATCGCTATCGGCCTCCCCGGCGACGGCGACGAGACCCTGAACAAGACGGTGTTCCCGCTCCTCGGGTTGGAGTGGTCGGATTTCCGCCCCGAGAGCAGCGCCCTGAGCGGGGCGATCGACCTGATCAAGCAGAACCAGATCGACGGCATCTCCTACATCGGCGCGCCCCGGCTGCCGATGTACGGCGAGCTGATCTCCAGCAAGAAGATGCGCTTCATCGAGTTCACGCCGGAGCAGATGGAAAAAATCCTCGCCAACATCCCCTATCTCGTCGAGCGCGACATGCCGCAGAGCGATTTCCCGCAGTTGATCCTGAACGGGGAGGTCGCCCGCGTCCTCACGATGAATCACGTCATGCTCTGCTCGGACGGCATCTCGGAGGAGGACATGTACCAGTACACGAAGCTCTTCTTCGAGAACCTGCCGACGATCCACGAGGCCAACAAGGTATTCTCCGTCATCACGCTGGAGAACGCCGTGAAGGGCATGCCCATCCAGTTCCACCCGGGGGCGGTGAAGTACTATAAGGAAATGGGCGTAATGCAATAGGCGCCGTACGCCGGTCTCCGGGCGGCCTTGCCGCCTGGAGGCTTTTTTGTTCCGGCGCGCGTTGCCGCCTACCGGTCTATCAGGAAATGAGGTGTTCGTGTTGAGCGATCCCGATCGTCTCCACGCGGCGGGCGCGGGCGAAGCGCCGCCCGTCATCGACGATATACTGAGCAAAGTGGAATCGATGGACATGCCGGACGTGCTCCCCTCCGGCATGGGGAAAAACATCCCGTGGGTGAACGCCCTCTTCGGCATCATCGCCCTGGGGCTTTTGATCTTTACCTTCTGGTCGGCCGCGTTGTTCCCGATGCCCGCGTTCTCGCAGCGCGCGACGCACCTCTGCTTCATCGTGGTGCTCTGCGGGTTCACGTCGGTATCGGGCCTCTGGAAGGGGCGAGAGGACGCGCGCTACGGCGCGCCGCTTCCGGACAGGATCCTCAACGTGGCCATCATGGTCGCCGGGATCGTCACCATCACCTATTTCGCGATCCACTGGAAACGCCTGTACTCCGACCCGATGCTGCCGATGGACTACGTCCTGGCCGTCGTCGTCATCCTGATCACGCTCGAGATCACCAGGCGCGCCATCGGCTGGACGCTGGTGGTGATCGTCACGGCCGTCGTGATTTACGCCGTGTTCGGGCCGTACTTTCCGGCGGCGATTTCGCACCGGGGCTACTCGATCCAGCGGATCATCAGCCAGATCGTCGTGGGCACGGAGGGGCTTTTCAGCTCGACGCTCGGCATCGCCTCCACCTACGTCGCGGCATTCGTCTTCTTCGCCGGTTTCCTCGAGGCGTTCGGCGGCCTCAAGGTGTTCATGAAACTCGCGCTCGCCGTATCCGGCGGCCTCGTCGGCGGTCCGGCGAAGATCGCCGTCGTGGCCAGCTCGTTCTTCTCCATGCTCTCCGGCAGCACCGTGGCCAACGTCGTCTCGACCGGCTCGATCACCATCCCGTTGATGAAGCGGATGGGCTATCCCAAAGAGTGGGCCGGGGCCGTCGAGGCCTGCGCCTCCACCGGCGGCACCTTCACGCCGCCGATCATGGGCGCCACGGCCTTCATCCTCGCGGAATTCCTCGGCGTGCAGTACCTCGAGGTGATGCGCGCGGCGGTCATGCCCGCCTTCCTGTACTACGTCGGCCTTTACTCGGCGGTCCACTACCAGTCCTGCAAGCTCAACTTCAAGGGCCTGCCCAAGGATAAGCTGCCGTCCGCCGGAGACGGGCTGCGGAAAAGCTTTCCCCTGCTGGTCCCGGTGGTCGTCCTGGTCGTTCTGCTGGTCATGCAGAAGACGGCGATGACCTCCGCCCTGTACGCAATCCTCGTCCTCTTCGCCGTCGCCTTCCTGGCGCCGGAGACCAGGCCGAGCCTGGAGCGCATCCTGCGCGCCAGCAAGAGCTCGGCCAAGGCGATGATCGTGGCTTCCTCCGCCTGCGCGGCGGCGGGCATCTTCATCGCCGTGCTCAACCTCACCGGGCTGGGCTTCAAACTGAGTTCGCTGATCGTGGCGCTCTCCGGCGGCAACCTGCTCATCGCGCTGATCCTGACGCAGATCACGGCCGTCCTGCTGGGCATGGGCCTCGTCACCCCGGCCGTCTACGCGCTCCTCGGCGTGCTGGTCGCGCCGGGGCTGGTCAAACTCGGCGTCACGCCGATGGCGGCGCACATGTTCGTCTTCTTCGTCTCCGCCCTCGCGCCGATCACGCCGCCGGTCGCGCTGGCGGCGTTCGCCGCGGCGGGGATCGCCGACGCGGACCCGTTCAAGGTCGGCACGCACTCCGTCAAACTGGCTATGGTGGCCTTCCTTATGCCCTACTTCTTCGTCATGAACCCGGTCCTGCTCGGCTTCGGCGGCTGGACGGAGATCCTCCCGCCCCTGATCACGGCCATCATCGGGGTGTATTCGCTCGGCTTCGCCACCCAAGGGTTTTTCCGCAGAAACCTGTCCGTCTGGGAACGCCTGCTCTGCGGCGCTTGCGCGCTGATGCTGGTCATCCCGGAGACCGTCACGGACGTCGTCGGCCTGGTCGGCCTCGCCGCGATGTGCCTCTACTTCTCCAAAACCGCCAAGAGGGGAGAACTCTGCCATGCCGAATGAGCTGCCGCCGCGCGTGCTGTATGAAAACGCGACGATCATCGACGGAGAGGGCGGCAAACCGTACGAGGGAACGATCGGCGTCGAGGGAACGCAGATCTCCTTCGCCCAACCGGGACGCGTCGCGGCATGGGACGGCGCCGCCCGGGTCGACCTCTCCGGGTATTTCGCGACGCCCGGTTTCATCGATTGCCACGTGCACCTCACCTGCCCCTGGGACCCGACGATGCACGAACCGTACTGGAAAATAGCGACACCTCCCCCGTCGAAGGCCCTGACCGCCATGGCCAACGCCAACCGCTCGCTGGCGGCGGGTTTCACGACGTTGCGCAACTGCGGCGGCATGACCTGGAACGCGCCCGAGGACGTGGCCGTCCGCAACGCCGTCGCCGAACGGATGCTGATCGGCGCGCGCATCTGGGCGTGCGCGGGCGGCGTCTCGATGACCGGCGGGCACGGCGACCGGGCCTTCCCGGCGTACCTGCCCTTCGACCCCGGCGTCGGCTTCGGCGTCATCCCGACGGACGGCGCCGACGGCTGCCGCCGGGCCGTCCGGGAGCGGATCAAGTTCGGCGCCGACTTCATCAAGATCTACAGCACCGGCGGCGTCAGCACCCCCGGCGACGGCCCCCATTCGCAGGATTTTACCGAGGAGGAACTGCGCGCGATTATGGACGAAGCCCACACCCACGACAAACGGGTCGCCACGCACGCCCAGGGCCTGGCCGGGATCCGCAAGGCGGTGCTGGCCGGGGTCGACACCGTCGAGCACGGTTCGTTTCTCGACCGGCCGACCGCCGAGGAAATGGCCCGCCGCGGCACCATGTTGGTCACGACGCTGCGGGTATTCTCCGAGATCCTCAAGCGCGCCGCCAACTATCCCAACCCGGAGGCCATCCGGAAAGCCGCCATGGTGCACGACGCGCACCGCAGCGGCCTCGCGCTGGCCAAGCAGCACGGCATCCGCATCGCCATGGGCACCGACGCCTCGCAGAGCATCCGCAACGGCGACAACGCCCTGGAGATGGAGGAACTGGCGCGCTCCGGCTTCACGACGATGGAAGTGATCCAGATGGCGACGAAGAACGGCGCGCTGGCGCTGGGGCTGGAATCCGAAATCGGCACGATCGCCGGGGGAAAACGGGCGGATTTTCTGGTTATCGGGAAAAACCCGCTCGTCGACATGTCGGCGCTCGTCGACCGCGGCAATATCCGCTGCGTCGTGCAGGCGGGCGCGGCAAAGGTGCTGCGCGATGCCGCGGGGGGGGAAGCGCAAAGCCACGCCTTCTCCCCGGAGGCGATCGCCAGGGCTTTGGACGCGTGAGCGCCGCCGCTGCGAAAATCGCCGTCCTCTGCTGGGAGGAGGGGCTCGTCCCGCGCGGCCTGGTGCAGCTCGAAGCGCTGCCCGGGAACAGCACGAACCCGGCCACGTACGGCTTTCCGGTGCGTTTTTGCCGGATCGCCGGCGCGACGACGCGGACGGTCATCGAAGCGCCGAGCCGCACCGTTCTGAAAAACATGATCGCCGCGACCAACCGCCTCGCGGCCGAAGGGGTCTGCGCCGTCACGACCAGCTGCGGTTTCAACGTCATTTTCCAGAACGAGCTGAGCCGGGCGACGGATGCGGCCATCTTCACGTCCAGCCTGTTGCAGGTCCCGTTCGTCAGGCGCATCCTTGCGCCCCGCGACAGAATCGCGGTCATCACGGCCAACGGGCCGGCGTTGCGCGCGGAGCACCTTCGCGCCGCGGGCATTTCCGAGGATATGAACGTGGAGGTCTTCGGGCTCGAAACCTGTGCGGAGTGGAATAGGATTTTCACCGCGACGGACGAAACGGCCGACCTGGGACGCGTTTCGGAGGAGGTCGTCGAAGCGGCGCTGCGAGCGCAGGCACGGCGGCCGGACATCGGGGCCTTCGTTCTGGAATGCACGGACCTGCCCCCGTTTTCCGCCGCGATTCGCCAGGCAACCGGCCTGCCGGTCTACGATTTCACGACCATGGTGCGCATGGTCGCAAGTTCTTACGGCTGCGTCGAATCGTTTTGAAAAGCACTTTGCCGGAGCATATCGCCATCGGATCTTTCATCGAAAGCACAGGGGATTGCAATCCCCTGCCGGGAAGTTTTTGTCAGGGGCGGAGCCCCGCGAAGTAAAAATACTCTAAAACAATAAATATCACCAACGGAGGTAGGTACGATGAAAACAGTTTTGATCCTCGGCGCCGGACGCGTTTCCGCGCCTTGCGTGGATTATCTCGCGAGAAAGGGCGGCTGCCGCATCGTGATCGCGGATCTGGCGGAGAAAAATCTTGCCGACGTCGAAAAACGCTTCCCGGGTGTCGTCACCGTCAGAGAAGACGCAGCGGCAACGACGGCCAAGCTCATCGGCGAACACGCGCCGACCGTCGTCCTCAACCTGCTTCCCCCGGAGTGTATGCCCGGCGTTTCGAAGACATGCCTCGATACGGGCGTGCATATGATCCACCCCGCCTACACCGAGGAGTCGACGAAAAAGATGGCGCCGGAGGTCGCGAGGGCGGGGCTTGTGTTTATCACGGAGTTGGGCCTCGACCCCGGCATCGACCACATGTCGGCCGCCATGAACATCGACGATATCCACGCGCGGGGCGGCGGCGTGGAGTCCTTCCAGTCGCTCTGCGGCGCGCTCCCCTCCGCCGCGGCGAACACCAATCCGTGGGGCTACAAGCTCTCCTGGTCCCCCGCCAGCCTGATCGGCGCGAGCAAGCGGACGGCCAAGATCCTCCGCGACGGCCGGGAAATCCTCTGGCCCGACGGCGAGACCTACGCGCACTGCCGTCTCTACGACGTTCCGCGGCTCGGCACCTTCGAGGTCTACGCCAACGCCGACTCGACCCGTTACAAGGAGGGGTACGGCATCCCCGAGGCGAAGACGATCTACCGGGGTACCCTGCGTTACCCCGGCTGGTGCGAGACGATCTGCTACATGAACGCCGTCGGCTTTTTCGAGACGGACGTGCGCGACGTGAAGGGAGCGACCTTCGCCGATTTCACGGCGCGGCTGATGGGCGGGGACGCCTCCCCGGAGGCGGCGACCTGCGCGAGGTTCGGCCTGCGGCCGTGGTCCGCCTTCGTCCAACGGATGCGCTGGCTGGGCTTCTTCGACGAGCGCCCGCTGCCCTTCGAGCGGGCGTCGGCCCGCGACGTCGTCGCCTTCCTGTTCGATGAAAAACTCGTCTTCGCCCCCGAGGAAAAGGACCTCGTCGTGCTCTGCGACGAAATCGTCGCGTCGTACCCCGACGGCACGCGCGAGCTGCGGCGTTCGCTCCTGGTCGATTACGGCATTCCCGGCAAGTGGTCCTCCGTCGCCCGCACGACCGGCGTCCCCCCGGCAATCGCGGCCCGCTTCATCCTGGAGGGCGTCATCGCGACGCCGGGCGTCCACGCGCCCACCACGAGGGAAATCTACGAGCCGGTCCTGCGCGAACTCGCCGCCGAGGGGATCGTGTTGCAGGAGACGGCGGAGACGATCGGCTGAGGCCGCCGCATCCGCTTCCGGGTGCGCGCCGCCCCTCCGGCCCGCACCCGGAAGAACGCCGCCTCTCCCCGTGGCGCAACCAACAACGTCGCGGGAGAAAACATGCGAGTAGGAGCTTTCGACGATGATCAACAAGAAGAACGGCCGTCACGAAAACGCCGAGGAAAAGGCATATCGGCACATCATCCACCTGATCCTCAACGGAAACGTCCAGCCGGGCGCCTTCCTCCTCGAGGAAGAGCTGGCGGCGGCGATGGACATGAGCCGGACGCCGGTCAACCGCGCGCTCTCCCGGCTCGTCACCGAGGGCTTCATCGACCGCCTGCCTAAGAAAGGCTGCGTCGTCCCGGTACCGACGCCGGAGGACGCGGAAAGCGTATTCGCCGCGCGCATGGTCGTCGAGGAGAAGACGGCCGAGGCGGCGGCGCGCAACGCGACGGACGAGGAGATCGTCGAGCTGAGGTCGGTCATCTCGCTCGAGGACGAGGCGGTCGTCACCTTTTCGAAGGAATCGTTTTCCAACATCAACGAGGCCCTGCATCTCGGCATCGCCAAGATGTCGCGCAATCCGTACCTCGAACGCTGGTGCAGGTACATCTATTGGCGCTCTTCGCTGTACATCTTCTACTTCGACAGGTTTTACGCGGCCAGCGCGCTGGAGGAGGTTCCGCCGCAGTACACGCCGGTGCAGCACGCGGCGATCATCGAGGCGCTGGAGAGGCGGGACGCGGAGCTCGCTGGGCGCAGAATGCTGGAGCACGTCCGCTATACCTATTTGCAGCTCTTTCGGCGCGCTTGAGCGGCGCGCCAGAACGGCAAATTCGCATTCGTCG